>JAQTXN010000083.1 GCA_028688755.1 Methylococcales bacterium
TCTTTGGGCAACAGCGTGTCGCCTAACTCCCCATCAATCACCAGCGTTTCTAAAACCAATTCGCCGCCCGATTTCAAGCAATCGCGCAATTCAAACAAATGATCAATCGGTGAACGACGATGATACAAAACGCCCATTGAAAAAACCGTGTCAAAACAATTTAATTTTGGTGGCAAGGCTTCAATGCCCAATGGCAAAACGTCAATGGGTGCATCGTCGCCATAAAAACGCTTGATAATTTGAAATTGCATCACGTTCAAAAGCATCGGGTCGATGCCAACCACCCGTTTTGCCCCTGCGCCCAGCATTCGCCAACAGTGATAACCATTGCCACAACCGACATCTAAAACCAATCGATTTGTGAGTGGCGCAATATGATTTTCAAGGCGTTGCCATTTCCAATCTGACCGCCATTCGGTATCAATATGAATGCCAAATAAATCGTAAGGGCCTTTGCGCCACGGGCAAAATGCTTGCAATTTTTCTTTCAACTCGGCTTGCAACTCAAGCGTAATGTCATCGGCATGACCGAGTTTTACCGTATCGGTTGTAATTGAACGAAACGAAGGCGAAATGTTCGGCAAATTTTCAAGTTGCGTTTGCCAACGAATTAAATCGCCGTGTTTTGTGGTATCAAACGCGCTTGCAAGTTGCTCTGGCAATAAATCTGCCCAAAACTCAACATCGGCGGCTTTTAAATCTTGGTATAAATTTGAATAATCGTTCATTTGAGGGCGATAAATGAAGCAAAATTAAAATACTGAAACCATAATTCGGCACTGTTAAAGCCTACTGATTTCAAGCGATTTTGATGCGTAGCGAACGTTTCGGGAATCAACACATTTTCAAGCGCGGTGCGTTTTTGACTGATTTCTAAATCGCTATAGCCTTGTGATTTTTTGAATTCGTGATGCAAATCAATTTGCAGTTCATGTTGCCGCGCATCATCAAACGCCAATTTTTCAGAAATAATCAACGCGCCATTTGGCAATAAACCGTCATAAATGTTGGCGAGCAATTTTTCGCGGTCTTCAACAGGCAAAAATTGCAGCGTGAAATTCAAAACGACAATCGACGCATTCTCAATTTTGACATTTCGAATATCGGCGCAATGCAATTCAATCGGTGTTTCCGTTTGCGTTAAAACAATTTCAAAACGGGAAAGCATTGCTGGTGAATTATCAACCGCGATAATTTTGCAATGTTGCGCGGTGATATTTTGCCGCATTGAAAATGAAGCCGCGCCGAGCGAACAACCTAAGTCGTAACACACGCTGCCTTCTGTTGCGAAACGTCCAGCCAATAAACCAATCGCCGCAATCATGGTTTGATAACCAGGCACAGAGCGCGAAATCATATCGGGAAAAACATTTGCAACGTGGTCGTCAAAAGCAAAACTGCTGATTTGTCCGAGTGGTTGGCTGTAGAGAGAATCTTTAATTGAGGTCATTTTGTAGGGGCGAATCACATTCGCCCATCATCGAGGTAACGTGTATGAAGGGCGAATGTGATTCGCCCCTACGGATTACGAATTTTTTAACGCTTCAGCATTACGTTTTGCCAAACCGTCAATCACTGCGTCGAGTGAACCTTTGGCTTGAATTTCGTCGCTAAACGTTGTGCGATAATTCGTCACCAAACTGACCCCTTCAATCATGATGTCATAGGCTTTCCATTCGCCATTTGCCAAATACATTCTGTAATTGACCGCAATCGGTTGAACTCCTGGTTGCAACACTTCGGTTTTCACAACAACTTTCGTCGCACCATCTTCCATTTCAGAAGGTAAAAAACGAATTGTCCATTCTTTGAATTCTGCAAAAGCGCGTGAATAAGTACGAACTAACAGCGTTTGAAATTCTTTTTTGAAGCGTTTTTGTTCATCAGGTGTCGCTGCTTTCCATGCTTTGCCCAAAACCAATGCGGCAATTTTGTCAAAATCAACGTGTGGGTTAATTGATTGGTCAACAAATTGGGTGACTTTGTTAAAATCTTTCAAAAAATTCGGGTCTTGCATTTTTTGTTGGAATTTATCTGACGCATCTGAAATAGCTTGTTGCGGCGCAGATAATTCGCCTGCAAAAGCGCGTGTGAACGGCGTAAATGCAAGGCTTATCAGAAATAAAAGAAATAAGGTATAGTGTTTAATTCTCATAAAAAAATCCCAAAAAAGTATAAAAAAACATGACACATCATAACATTAAATTTCCTGCAACACGCATGAGACGAATGCGTAAAAACGATTTTTCGCGCCGTTTAATGCGTGAAAATAAACTGACGGTTGATGACTTAATTTATCCCGTTTTTGTTCTCGAAGGGACAAATAAACGTGAAAACATTGATTCGATGCCAGGCGTTGAACGCTTGTCGATGGATTTACTCGTTGAAGAAGCACGAGAACTTTATATTTTAGGTATTCCTGCGATTGCATTATTTCCTGTGGTGTCAGCCGAAAAGAAATCGGATGACGCAGTTGAAGCCTACAATCCAAATGGTTTAGTGCAACGCACGGTTCGGGCATTAAAAGCCGCTGTACCTGAACTGGGCATTATCACCGACATTGCACTCGACCCATTTACCTCACACGGGCAAGACGGCTTAATTAACGAAGACGGCTATGTTTTGAACGACGAAACCATTGATGTTTTGGTTAAGCAAGCTCTTTCACACGCCAAAGCAGGTGCAGATATTGTCGCGCCTTCGGACATGATGGACGGGCGAATCGGGGCGATTCGAGATGCGTTAGAAAATCACGGTTATATTCACACGAAAATTTTGGCATATTCAGCCAAATATGCGTCGAGTTTTTATGGTCCTTTTCGTGATGCTGTGGGTTCTTCGGGCAATTTAGGCAAAGGTAATAAATACAGTTATCAAATGGATTGCGCGAATTCAGACGAGGCGTTGCGTGAAGTCGAACTCGATTTGCAAGAAGGCGCGGACATGGTAATGGTTAAACCAGGAATGCCCTATTTAGACATTGTTCGCCGTGTAAAAGATGAATTCGGTGTACCGACGTTTGCCTATCAGGTCAGTGGCGAATATGCGATGCTCAAAGCCGCTTCACAAAATGGTTGGCTTGATGAAAAAGCGGTTGTTTTAGAATCATTACTTGCGTTTAAACGTGCGGGGTGCGATGCCATTTTGACGTATTACGCGAAAACCGTTGCACAATGGTTGCAAGATTAACAAAAAACAGGATTTAAACATGATTATAGTCACAGGTGGCGCGGGTTTTATCGGTAGCAACATTATTCACGCGCTCAATCAGCAAGGTGAAGACGATATTTTGCTCGTCGATAATTTGACCAACGGTCACAAAATGCAAAATATCGCCGATTTAAATATCGCCGATTACATGGATAAACACGAATTTTTAGCAAAATTAGAAAATCCTAATTTTTTAACGCACATTCGCGCGGTGTTTCATCAAGGTGCGTGCAGCGCAACGACTGAATGGAACGGGCATTACGTCATGGCGAATAATTATGATTATTCAAAACGCTTGCTTGCTTGGTGTCAAACCAAACACATTCCGTTTATTTATGCGTCGTCCGCCTCGGTTTATGGCATGGGCGAAAACGGATTTCGGGTTGATAGAGCCTGCGAAAAACCTATCAATATGTATGCGTATTCAAAATTTCAATTTGACCAATATGTGCGTCGTATTTTACCGCGTGCAAACAGTCAAATCGTGGGCTTGCGTTATTTCAATGTCTACGGCTCACGCGAACAACACAAAGGCTCGATGAGTAGCACGGCATTTCATTTCAATAACCAACTCAAAGCAGGCGACGAAGTAAAATTATTTGCGGGTTGCGACGGTTACGCGGATGGGCAACAAGAACGAGATTTTGTGTATGTAAATGACGTGGTGTCGGTAAATTTGTGGTTTTTGGAAAACTCGCACAAAAGCGGCATTTTCAACGTCGGTACAGGCAAAGCACAAACGTTTGAATCCATGGCAAAAGCGGTCATTGATTGGCACAAACGCGGCATAATCAGCTACATTCCATTTCCTGAGCATTTAAAAGGTGCGTATCAAAGTTTCACGCAAGCGGATTTATCAAATTTGCGTGAAGCAGGTTACACAAAAGAGTTTTCGACCGTGCAACAAGGCGTTAGCGATTATTTAAATAAGTTGAATTCATGATTGAGCAGTTAAATGATTTACTACCGCAAACACAATGCGGACAGTGTAGTTTTAAAGGTTGTCGTCCTTATGCCGAGGCGATTCTTTCGGGCGAAGCGGATATAAATCAATGTCCTCCGAGTGGTGATGAAGGGATTGCAAAAATCGCTGCATTTTTAAACGTTCCCGCTAAACCGTTAAATACGCAGTTTGGTGTGCATAAACCTAAAAGTGTGGCAGTGATTGACGAAGCAAGTTGCATCGGTTGCGTGAAATGTATTGCCGCCTGCCCTGTCGATGCGATTTTGGGTAGTTCGAAAATGTTGCACACGGTAATTGCGAGTGAATGTACAGGTTGTGAATTGTGCATCGCGCCCTGCCCTGTAGATTGTATTTCGATGCAAGTTTTAGAAAATTTGCAACTCGCCCCGACGAATCTACACGCTAAAAAACGTTATGAAAATCGAATCGCGCGTAAAGAAAAAGAAGCCTTTGAAAAAGCTGAAAAATTACGTTTGCAAAAAGAACGATTGCGTAATATCAGTTAATTAAGTCGCCGAAGTGTCGATAACCCACAATAACCGTCATTTCGCTTCGTCTTAATTTACATTATGAAAAACAAAAACAACGCCATACTCTTTATCGATTCAGCTATTGCTAACAAGCAAGAGCTACTTTCAAACATCGATACGTCGACTACGAAAATTGTTTTTCTAAATTCAACGACTGACGCTCTCACGCAAATTGCCGCCGCGTTACATAATCAAAAAAATCTCGATGCCATTCATATCATTTCACATGGTACAAGCGGTGAATTGGATTTTGCGAATGGCACATTGACGAGCGAAAACCTCTCAACGTACGCGCCATTGTTGAAAAAAATCGGGCAATCGCTCACCCCAAATGGTGACATTTTGCTTTATGGTTGCGACATTGCAAAAAATGAAAAAGGCAACGATTTCGTTAATTTACTTGCCAAATTTACACACGCAGACATTGCAGCAAGTAATGATTTAACGGGGGCAAGCGCGTTAGGCGGTGATTGGAATTTAGAAGTTCATAGTGGAAAAATAGAAAGTACGGCTATTTCAGCTCCCAATTATCAAGCATTGTTAGGCACACCTCCAAGCTTAATTAACGGTTTGGGCGGCACATCAGGATTTGGTGAAAACGACTACGTTCACGCAGATGATCCAATGATGGCAGCACCAGGCATCGACATTACCAGTATTTTTGGTGTTGGCGGGGTCAAGTTCGGCGCGAATAGTTACACCCAATTATTTATCAACAATAATGGGATGATTACTTTCGGTGCGGGTACCAAAACCTACACGCCAACGGGTTTAAGTGCTGGTGTCGCAAAACCAGGTGCATCGTCAGTATATCTTCCAACAATCGCGCTTTATTGGTCTGACCTAGATACGCGAGCAGCTTCTTCAACAATAAGTGCTGGCGGCACTTCAACGGGTACAAACCTTGTTCATTGGGATTTGGACACAACTAGCCCAACTAAACGAATCATCATCACTTGGGATGACGTTGCTGAATATACGCCTTCAGGGAATTCCTCTGTCCCCGTATTGGCAGGGCAAATCATCCTGACCGATGCGGGTTCTGGCAATATGAATATCGAGTTGCGTTATGAGTATGTCGCCGTATTAGCAAATCATACGGCAACGGCGGGGTGGAATGTCGGAACAGCTGGGGGCGTAGCAGGGGTTGATTATTTTCAGATTCCTTTCACAGGAACAGCAGGGGCGACCAATGCCCTTTCCGATCTTGATACTAACACGGGAAATTCAGGTCAAAACGGTACATATCAATTTCTTCTACTCAACGGCGGAATTGTCAGCAAAGCGGTGTCGTATAGTACGACAACATTTGTTGGTGCGTCAGATGGATCAATTACAACGACCGTTACAATTACCTTAATTGGCGACACTTTTACGGGAGCAATTGGGTCTAATTTGGGTAATGTATCGCATGTTCCTGGCGGATTGCATGCTGTTTTGGTTAAAACCAGTCCGACAACCGCTACACTTAGCTTTACTGGTAATGCAACGCATCATTCCGCCGCAGATGACATAAATAATTTAAAAGTCGTTTTTAACAATGGCGATTTTACTGGTGGGGCGGCTTCTACTGTTACAGGTTCAACAACATCTAATTTGGTCATTGATTTTCCCAATATCACCCCGTCTTTCATAGGCGGGACAAATATCGGTTTGTCTTTATCAGAAGACGATCCAGCTACAACCATTACAACAGCAATGTTGAATGTTTATGATCCAGAACAAACCGCCGCGCAATTGACTTATACAGTCACAACGCTACCCACAAAAGGCACATTGACAAAAAGCGGCGCGACAGTAACTGCGGGGTCAACTTTTACCCAACTAGACATTGATAACGGGAACATCAAATACACGCCTACAGCGAATGCCGATGGTCCAGATAACGTAAAATTTAGCGTATCCGATGGTGCAGGCGGCATATTAAGTGGGCAAACATTTAATTTTGCGATTGCGGCTGTCAACGATTCTCATACAGGGGTGCCGACTTTTTCTGGAACACTTACACTCGGTCAGGTACTCACCGCAAATATCGGCACGCTAGTTGATATTGATGAATCTAGTTTAGACACAAGCATTAACTGGCAATGGCAAATATCAACAGATAATTCAACATGGAATGATATTGCAGGAGCTATCAGTAATACTTACACACTCACATCAACTACTAGCACCCTAGGGCAATACATTCGTGTTAAAGGAAATTGGGGAACAGGCAGTTTTGCTGAAAATGAAGTGAGTGCTTCCAGTTCTTTAGTCGCCGCTACACCACCAAATTTAGCAATCATAAGTGCAGGAACGGGTGTAGTTGAACCCATTTCCTTGCCATCTACTGCCACCACGAGTGGGGGGGCAACGAATTTATTTGATTTCACTATTGATGATGGGGTTTCGGATAGTCACCCGACGACTGTTTCTCAAATTGTACTTACGACTTCAGGAACCGCTGATTTCAGCAAAGTGAACTGGTTGCTTAGTGGTCCAGATGCTTCAAGTCCTGTAACTGGGGTTTATAACAGTGGCACGAATACGATTACTTTTTCAGGATTAAGTATTTCTGTTGCCGACACCACCAATGAAACCTACACCGTCAGTGCTTACTACAATAACAATACAGGCTTGACAGAAGGGCAAACCTATATTTTGTCTCTAGCCCCAAACACTGGCGCGACAGTTGGCACAAGTGCATCGGGCAGTACAGAATTACAACTATCACTGCCTGCCGTGACAAATGGCACGGGTTCAACTGTTGCTGTAACGGCAACACAATTACAATTCAATACGCAACCTGCTGGCTCAGTCAGTGGCGCGAATTTAACAACGCAGCCTGTTTTAAAAGCCACAGACGCAGCAGGTAATCTCGATACGGATTTCATTGGTACCGTTTCATTGACAGAAAATGCGAGTGGCACGTTATCAGGTACAACTTCAAAAGCTGCAAGTGCTGGCATTGTTACGTTTAACGATATTCTTTACACCGCAACGGCAGATCATGAAACCTTTGAACTCACTGCTAATACAACAGGTTTGACAGCGGCTATTTCAAATACCATCAATTCTGACGTAGTTGCCACAAAATTAGAATTTTCTGTCCAACCAGTACCAACCAGCCTTGAAAGTGGACGTTCCACCACTTTTACTACCGTCCCAGTTGTACGAGCGGTTGATGCACAAAATGTTCTCGATGTTGATTACAGCACAGCCATTTCATTATCGGTCACTGACCCGATTGATGGCATATTAAATGGAACCATAAACAGTTTAGCAAGCACAGCGGATACAGATGGAAATGCAACGACGGTAACACAATCACCCAGCTCAGGAAGTGCCACTTTTTCTGGTTTAACGTTGCAATACACCAGCGCAATTGCTAACGATTCTTTTGTATTGCAAGCGACTTCAGGCGGTTTTGCCGCTGTAAATAGTCAAACGTTGACAGTAAGTTCTGTGCCATCAGTCATAGCCATCAATCGCGTTTCCACTTCACCCACCAATGTTAATACCGTGAGCTACACAATCACGTTTAGCGAAAACGTTTCTGGCGTAGATGTGAATGATTTTGCCCTCAGTACGACGGGTATTTCAGGAGCAAGTATTTTGGGCATTTCAGGCAGCGGCTCAACTTACACGGTGAGCGTCAACACAGGTTCAGGTGATGGCACATTGCGTTTAGATTTGAACGACGATGACAGCATTTTGAGTGCAAATAACATTCGGCTTGGTGGTGTGGGTTTAGGAAATGGCAATTTTTCTTCTGGGCAAACGTATTCGATTGATAAAACACCGCCAAGTATTAGCATCGATACCGTTGCAACAGATGACAAAATTAACGCGCAAGAAGATAACAATCCCGTTGTGATTTCAGGAACAACTAGCGGCGCAGAAGATGGACAAGTTGTGACGGTAACTGTTGGCGGCTTAACAAAAACAACAACGGTAAATAGCAATCTTTGGTCGCTTTCACTTTCAGCAATTGAAACTCAATCTTTTGCAGAAGGGACGCTTAACATTAACGCTGCCGTTTCGGATGCAGCAGGAAATGCCGCAACGCCTGCAACGAAAAGTGTCGTCTACGATAAAACGCTGCCAACTTGCGTGATAACGAGCAGTGATTACGTTATTAGTCGCGGCGAAACGGCAACGATTACTTTTACTTTTTCAGAAGTGGTAACGGGGTTTACGGAAACGGATGTCAGTGTTGCTAATGGCTCTATTTCAACGCCAATTACCACAAATGGCGGATTGACATGGACAGCAACATATACGCCGACGGTGGATATTGAAAATGCAACGAATGTCATCACCGTCGATAATTCGGGGGTGACAGATAATGCGGGGAATACAGGCAGCGGTTTTACCAACTCACTGAATTACAGTATTGATACGTTGTCGCCAACTGTCACAAGCATTTTGCGGCAAATGCCAAACGTTGAAACAACAAACGCAGACACGTTGACATTTCGCGTGATATTCAGTGAAGCAGTGCAAAATGTTGACGTGACTGATTTCAGTGTGACAGGAACCAGCGCGATAATTTCAGCCGTCAATGCAATGAGTGGTGATACTTACGATGTAACCGTTTCAGGCGGTGATTTGGCGACACTCAATGGCACCGTTCAACTTGCGTTTTCGACTGGGCAAAATATCAGCGATGGTGTTAATAATCCACTCACAACTTTACTGCCAACAAGCACAAATAATTCGACTTACATTCTTGATAATTTTGTTACGCAGCCAACGCTTTCTTTAGTTTCTGATACGGGAAGTAGCAACACAGATGCAATTACCAGCAATGAAAATATCAATGTTTCAGGTCTTGAAAGCGGTGCGACGTGGCAATTTAGCACTGACAATGGTGTCAATTGGCAAACAGGAACAGGTAATAATTTTGCTGTTTCAGGTGATGGCAATAAAAACGTGCAAGTGACACAAACTGACGTAATTGGAAATACCAGTGCAATTGCTACATTGAATTTCCTTTTAGATAGCATCGCTGCATTGCCCACTTTAGCGTTAGCCGTCGATTCAGGCATCAACAACGACCAAATTACCAACAATGGCACGATTAGTTTTTCCAATTTAGAAGCAGGCGCAAGTTGGCAATGGAGTGCTGATAACGGCACAACATGGACAGTTGGCACAGGCAACAGTTTTACGGTCACAGGCGATGGCAACAAAACCGTTCAAGCTCAACAAACCGATGTCGCAGGAAATGTCAGTGCAATTGGCTCTTTGAATTTTATTTTAGATACGTTTGTCACCACACCAACACTCACGTTAGCTGTAGACAGTGGCAGTGATACCAATGACAAAATCACTAATAACGGCACGGTTATCGTTGCAGGTTTGGAATCTGGGGCAACGTGGGAATGGAGTACAGACAATGCAAATTGGAATCTTGGCAACAGCGACCGATTTACGCTCACCAGCGACGGCGCGTATCAAGTTTTTGTCCGTCAAACGGATGTTGCAGGCAATATCAGTAGTAATGCGACGTTAAATTTCACGTTAGATAGCATAGCTCTACCGCCTGTTTTGGCACTCGAAACGTCCGTTGGAAACGCAACGCAAACAGGTGTCGTCACAGTGTCTGGACTTGAAACTAACGCCGTTTGGCAATATAGCCTTGATGCTGGAAATACATGGCTTGCTGGCACAAATAACAGTTTCACGTTAAGCGGCGATGGTGACAAACACGTTATTGCTCGGCAAACCGACCTTGCAGGCAATGTGAGTGTGAACAGTGACGCTCTGACATTTACGTTGGATACGACCGCTACGTTGCCTATTCTTTCGCTGATGAGTGACACAGGTAGCAATAATCTTGACCGTATTACAAACAACGGTTCAGTCAATGTCGCAGGAATTGAAAGTGGCGCAAGTTGGCAATTTAGCACTGATAACCAAACATGGACGGCAGGAACGGGTAATAATTTCACTCTTTTCGGGGACGGGGATAAAGCGGTTTTTGTGCGCCAAATTGACGTAGTTGGCAACATTAGCCCAGCAAGTCTGCTCACTTTCACGTTAGATACGCAAGTCGCCGCTCCTGTTTTAGCGTTGGTCAATGACACGGGCATAAAAAATAACGATGCCATTACGGGTGATGGCACGGTAACGGTTTCTAATTTAGAAAACGGAGCAAATTGGCAATACAGCACCGATAACGGAAATACATGGACAGCAGGAAATGGCGAGCGTTTTACCCTTCACGATGATGGCAATAAAACCGTCATCGTAAAACAAACCGATTTAGCGGGTAACAGCAATCAAGCGGTGTTGAATTTCACCTTAGACAATCACATTTCGCCACTTTCATTAGTTCTCGCGCGTGATACAGGCAAAAACAACGATGCGATTACCAGCGACGGTACAGTTAATGTGTTGGGTTTAGAACCGAACGCCACTTGGCAATACAGCGTAGATGGTGGAAATATCTGGCAAATAGGCAGCGGCTCATCGCTTGTTTTAAATGACGATGGCAAAAAAACGCTGTTAGTACGTCAAACGGATACCGCTGGTAACACGAGTCAAACTTACGCTGCACTAAATTTCATTTTAGACAGCAGAGCTGATATGCCGTTTTTAATGCTAGAAAATGATACGGGCAAACAAGGCGATAATTTAACCAGTGA
>JAQTXN010000002.1 GCA_028688755.1 Methylococcales bacterium
TGTTGTCAAAATTGTAGCAACGTCAGCAACAGCAGTTAAGTTTTCAACATAGTTCACGCCTGTACCACCAGATGTTGCTGCAGCTACAGCGGCAACATTAGCAGTTGTGCCTGCACCAGTAGTTGCAACGGTTGCTGTTGTGCCCACACCAGTCGTAACACTTGTTCCGTCAGCAACTGTAGCTGCTGGAGTGAATGCAGTACCTGCCGTAACGGCTGTTAATGTAATAACAGCACCTGATGCTGATGCTGTAACCGTTGTAGAACCACTGTTAATTGCTGTTGCCAAAGCTGATGCGCTAGTTGCTGCATCAGCACCTGTATTTGCGGTAATAGCACTGCCTGCTAAACCTGTTACGCTAATAACTTCGTTAGCTTCAACTGTGCCAGCGATTGTGATTTTTGCAACCTGTGCAACAGCTGTTACAGCAGTAATCGCTGCACCAGCATTACCCGCAGTACCCAAACTCAATGTATCAGTACCAGTTACGAAATCAGTAATGATGTCGGTTACTGCTGAAGCATCAGCCGTTGTGCTAGCACCAGCTGCAATTACAAATTTATCAGCACCATCGCCACCTGTTACGCTGTCAATTCCATCACCACCAGTGATTGTATCTGCACCTGAACCACCAAGGATTGTGTCAGAACCTGCGCCGCCTGTTAAGCTATCCGCTGCTGCACCACCAGTGATTGAATCTGAACCAGCACCACCTGTTACAGTCGTTGCGCTTTTGCCAACAGTAACAGTAACACCTGTTGTTGAATCAGAATAAGTTGAAGCTGAGACATCTACAGTAGAGCTTGTTTCAACACCAGCATTGGTTGTTGTTTTTGCAGCTGTAATCAATGAATAACCTTTCGTGTTGGTCGCCCAATCAGTTACTTCAGAACCGAATGCTGCTGCTTGTGCAACAGTCAATGCTTCCAAAGATGTTGCTGGCAATTTAGCAATTTGAGCAGAACTGATTGCATTAACAGTTGCTGTTGTTAATTGATCAAGATCAGCTGTTGGCAAACCAACAAGCACTTTCAAGTTATCAGAAATTTGAGCAGCTGTAAGAGCAGCAGTGCTAGCAGAAGGGAAAGTTGCTAATTGCGCTGCACTTAATTTCAAGATTTGTTCGTTGGTCAATGCTGCTGTTTGAGCTGTACCAAAGTTTGCAAAAGTCGCAATACCTGCTGCTGCGAGATCAGTTAAACTCGCAATCGCAGTGGTTGTTAAACCATCAACGTTAGCAGAAACGATTTTTTTAACTTGCGCTGCAGTTAATACTTCAGCATCGTCAGAACCAAATTGTGCAATTTGATCTTGTGTCAATGTTGCAAAAGCAGCTGGTGTCAACTTAACGATTTGTTCTGGTGTAATACCCGCAAAAGTCGTAGAAGTAACAGCCGCTAATGTTGCAGGCAAAATAGCTTTAAGTGAATCAGGCGCAATTGAACCAAATTCATCAGCTGTTAAAGCAGAAGTTGAAGAAGATACAACTTGGGCTGCAGTTAACGCTTTAATTGCAGTAGGTGATAAAGCTGCCCATTGATCAGAAACTAACGCATTGATTTGAGCAGTTGTTGCACCAGCAATGTTCTTGTTCAAACCAGAAATTGCTTCAGCTGTAATTGAAGGGATTGATGCTGAAGACAAACCTGGTACTTGTGTTGATTTCAATGAAGCAAGTGAAGCGGCTGTTAAAGTTTCAGCAGTTGTTGCGTCGATTGTATTGATTTGAGCAGAAGTCAACAAAGCGACTTGAGCAGGTTTCAAACTTGCGAATTGACCTTCGCCCAATTTAGAAATATCTAAACCTGCGATATTTTTCTTATCAAGTCCAGCCAATGCAGCCGCAGGCAATAATGCTAAGTCACCGCTTGTACCCAATGCACTAACTTGAGCAGAAGTTAATGCTTTAACTTGTGCATCAATCACGCCACCAACATTGTCTTCGCTCAAGCCTGTTAAATTAACGATTGCTTTAAAGCCCGCAGGTGCAATTGCGCCAATTGACGCAGCAGGAATCGCACCTAATGTGTCAGCAGGCAATGCTTTCAATACTGTCAAAGGTAAGACTTTAGCAACAGCAGGTGTAATTGCAGCTGCTTGATCAGTGCTTAATGTACCTGTTTGTGTTGCACTAACTTGTTTCCATTGTGCGTCAGTTAATGCTGCGATTTGTGCGCCGCTTAAATCAGCAAATTTTGTATCTAAGTTTTTGATGTTCAAGCCTGAGAAATTGCCTTTCGCGCCTAAAACTAAACCGTTGATTGAATCAGTTGAAACTTCAGCTAATTGTGCTTTTGAAAAATCGCCAACTTGAGTTGTTTTCAATACTGCAAATTGTGCAGGCGTTAAAGAAGCCGCTTGAGCAACGCTGATGCTTTTGATATTTAAATCAGGAACGACTTTAACAGGAATGCCTGCAGTTACGTCGTCAGCAAAGCCGCCTTTGAAGTTCACACCAACAACTTGTTTTGAAGTTAAGTTGGCTGCTTGTGCCGCACCAAAAGAACCTTTTTGATCTTTGCTTAAGCCATTAAGCTGCTCAACAGTCAACCCCGCGATTTGAGCAGGTGTTAAAGTGGTGATGTCTGTATCTTTTGTAATTACTAATGCTGCTGTAGTAGTTGCCATTTTTGCATCCTCGAAATAGAAAGAAAAAATTAAAGTTGATCTGTACCAACTTGAACATGACGCTTAATCAAGATTGTTCAATTAAGTCCATGCTGGGTTTATCGACACCTAAAACAAAACTTTAAATAATTTTTTTGTTTTTTAGGCGTGTTAGAAGCACGTTAAACAGTTTTTCGTTAAAAAACAACGTTACGAATTATTTTCGTACAAAATTGACTTTGCAAAAATGTGACGTAGTTGACAAAGTTGAACAAATTTTTATCTCTGTACGGGTTATTTCAATCCTTCCCAAGGCGTATAAAGTCCCGAAACATCGACATCAAACATGTCCAAAATTCGCCCCACTGCCTCATCGACCATCGCGGCAATCGAATTATTTTTGCTATAAAACGCGGGCATTGGCGGGAAAATAATGCCGCCCATTTCCGTCACAATCCCCATGTTACGAATATGCACTAAATGCAACGGCGTTTCGCGCGGCATAATCACCAAACGCCGACGCTCTTTTAAAACAACATCCGCGCCGCGCGAAATTAAATTATCGCCAAAACCGTGCGCGACGGCGGCGAGTGTTTTCATCGAACAGGGGGCGATAATCATGCCTTGGGTTTTAAAACCACCGCTTGCAATCGTCGCCGCAATATCGTGAATGCCGTGCGTAAAATCCGCTAAACGCGCTGTGTCATCGCGTGTCATGTCGAGTTCATGTTTTAAATTCACAAGACCCGCTGATGAAATCACAAGATGCGTCTCCCAATCTGGCATTGGCTGCAAAACTTGCAACATCCGCACGCCATAAATCGCGCCCGTCGCGCCTGTGATGGCAATGATTAAGCGTTTTTTTGCCCTCATTTCGCGCTGTCTTTCTTTTTGAATTTATACGGTTCACTCGTCGCTTTGGTCGCTTCACCTTCGATGACTTTATCTTGCGATTCATCGTGGGCTTCTTCGCTTTCGCCTTGCCCTTCTTTCATTGCGCTACGAAAACTGCGAATTGCACCACCAATGTCACCGCCAACATTGCGTAATTTTTTTGTACCGAATAACAAAATGATAATGCCTAAAATTAAGGCGAGTTGCATGACGCTAAAGTGCATTATTTTCTCCTTAGATTGTGTAAATTATTTATTTTCACGCTGTGCTTTTTCATCTAAGCCCGATAAACCAAAACGACGTTGCAATTCGACTAACACATCATTGGGATGCAAACCTTGCTGTGCGAGCAAAACCGCACAGTGAAACCATAAATCGGCAGTTTCATAAATGATTTGTGCTTTATCACCATCTTTTGCGGCAATCACAACTTCGGTCGCTTCTTCACCGATTTTTTTTAAAATTGAATTTACGCCTTTTTCGTACAAACTCGCGACGTAAGATTTATCCCCAGTTTGCGTTTTGCGCTGTTCTAAAACCTGCGCGAGTTGGTTTAACGTATCGTTCATGCTCGTTGAAATTCCAAAAATTAAGATGCTGCAAATAATAACAGAAACGCTTAACACCGCGAGGCTAGTGAAGATTTTTGTTATACTTTTCGGCAATGCGTTTTTAATTTTAAGAGACTTTTTATGACGATAAACAAAGCAACACACGGGCATTGGTCATCACGTTTTGCCTTCATTTTAGCGGCAACAGGTTCAGCGGTTGGGCTAGGCAACATTTGGAAATTCCCCTATATCACAGGTGAAAACGGCGGTGGCGCATTCGTGCTGGTGTATTTGCTTTGCGTCGTTTTAATTGGTATCCCGATTATGATTGCCGAAACGATGCTCGGCAGACGCGCTCAAAGCAATCCTATTGAAGCAATGCAACAACTGACCGATGAAGCACAAGCTGATAAAAACTGGCGTTATTTGGGTTGGCTCGGCGTAATTGCAGGTGTGTTGATTTTGTCTTATTACAGCGTGATTGCAGGCTGGGCAAGCGCGTATATTTTTAAAGATTTGTTCGGCAGTTTCTTTGGTATTGATGCGACGCAAAGTCAGACGTTATTTGATAATTTCACCGCAAGCCCGATTCAATTGATTTTTTGGCACAGCGTTTTTATGGCGGCAACCATGTGGATTGTGGCAAAAGGCGTAAATAATGGTTTAGAAAAATCGGTGCGTTTTTTGATGCCGAGTTTGTTTGTGTTGCTTTTCTTACTCGTCGGTTATGCGATGACCACAAACAGTTATCAACAAGGCTTAGATTTCATGTTCAATTTAGATTTTAGCAAATTGACAGGGAACGCCATTTTAACGGCAATGGGACATGCGTTTTTTACATTAAGTTTAGGCATGGGCGCGATTATGGTTTATGGCTCCTATTTACCTAAAGATGTATCGATTGCGAAAACGGCGTATTTAATCGCTGCTGCCGATACGATCGTGGCTTTGCTAGCTGGCATTGCCATTTTTCCACTTGTTTTTGAACATGGTTTACACCCTGCATCGGGCGCAGGTTTAATTTTCCAGACCTTGCCTATTGCTTTCGGCAACATGACGGGCGGCTGGCTAATGGGAATGTTATTTTTTGTTTTACTGGTCTTCGCCGCCTTGTCGTCGTCGATTTCGCTCATCGAACCTGCTGTCGCATGGCTTGTTGAAAACAAAAATTTCACCCGCGAAAAAGCGTGCCTTTGGACTGGTTTAGGCACATGGTTTTTAGGATTAGGCACTGTTTTCTCCTTCAACATTTGGAAAGATGTCGTCTTTTTTGACAAAAACATTTTTCAATTGCTCGATTATTTAACTGCGAATGTCATGTTGCCTATCGGCGGTTTTGCGATTGCTGTTTTCGCGGGCTACATCATGAAACGTGAACACACAGAAAGTGAATTACAAATGCCTTGCACGCAAAGTTACGATGTATGGCGAATTTTAGTTCGTTACGTTGCACCTGCTTCGATTTTCTTAGTCTTTTTGCATGTTGTAGGAGTTTTGGGGTGACGCGAGTTGAAAAAAGTGCCTTAATTAAATTCTCGGCGCAACAAATGTTTGATTTGGTGAACGACATCGAAAGTTATCCGCAATTTTTGCCGTGGTGCAGCGGCAGTCGAATTATCAAACGTGATACCAATATCGTTGAAGCCGAATTATCGATTTCAAAAGGTGGTTTTCAAAAAAACTTTTCCACCCGCAACACGCTCGATTTTGGCAAAAAAATGACCGTTGAATTACTCGATGGCCCTTTTTCGCATTTGTCGGGCGAATGGAATTTTTTAGCCTTGCGCGACGATGCGAGCAAAATTACGCTAGATTTGGATTTTGAATTGTCAGGAAAATTAGCGAGTTTGGCATTTGGTGCTGTGTTCAATCAGATTTGTAACACGATGGTCAGTTCTTTTACGCAACGTGCAAAAGAGGTTTATTAACATGATTACCGTCGAAGTTGCTTATGCCAAACCAGAGAAACAAACGTTGCTCTCCATTTTAGTTGAGCCAAATTGCACAATTGAGAAAGCTATTTTGCAATCGGGGATCTTGTCTAACTATCCAGAAATTGATTTAAACTCGGCAAAGGTGGGGATTTTTTCAAAATCGTGTACGTTAAATCAGCTTGTTCAGGACGGCGACCGAGTTGAAATTTACCGCCCCTTGCCAACGGATCCAAAAGAAATGCGTCGTTCTCGTGCTAGCGCAATGAAATAACAAAAGATTCCGTTTATAATTACGACTATCAAACATTTGCCCTAATTCTTCATTTTTTCGATGACCTACTTTTCAACATTTTCATTTCGTCTCTAACGCATGAAAAAAAAATCGAGTACGCTTTCACGCTTTTTACTGCTTTATACCGTTTTAGGTTCTGTTGCAGTCACGGGTGTCATTGTCAAATTAGTCACCGATGAAGTGAAATTCTCACGCTATCAAGCGCGTTATTTATCCGAAATCAGCAAACAACTTAGTTTCAAACTTGAAAATGCGCCCAGTACATCAATTCGTTATCCCTCGCACGGCCCTTACGATAAACGTTTAGGTTATACGCTGCTTTCAGACCAAATTGAGCGATTACAAAAAGAAGGGTTTGGTATTTCCGCGCAAGCCACTGCTTCGTCAATGATGTCGCAACTCATGGACGAATACGGCTTATTCCCCATTTATCAAGAAAAAAATCAAGCAGGTTTGCGTCTTGTTGATACGCATGAAAAGCCGTTATTTGCTGCGGCGTATCCAACTTACGGTTATCCGAATTTTGATGCCGTACCACCTGTAATTTTGCACACACTTTTATATATTGAAAATCGTGAATTGCTCAATGAAACCCACAAAAACGTCAATCCAGCGGTTGAATGGGAGCGTTTAGGGTTTGCTGTGTTGCAAATGATGGCAAAAAAATTGGGCGCAGACATTAACGTTCCAGGTGGCAGCACACTTGCCACGCAAATTGAAAAATATCGTCATTCACGCAATGGGTACACCGAATCCATTACCGACAAATTGCGCCAAATGGCGAGTGCCTCCATTCGCGCGTATTTGCTCGGCAAAGACACCACTGAAATGCGTAAACAAATTGCGCTCGCTTATTTAAACACCATGCCGCTTGCTGCCTCGGGAAAATTAGGCGAAGTTCACGGTTTGGGCGATGGGCTAGTTTCGTGGTTTGGCGCAGATTTTAAAGAGGTAAATCATTTACTTGCCGCGCAGCGTTTGAAAGATGTTGAAACTATCAATCCTGAACAAGCAAAAGCCTACAGGCAAGTATTAAGCATTTTTCTATCGCAACGTCGCCCGACGTATTTACTCGGTTCAGGTTTTGAAGCGTTACAGAATTTAACGGACAGTTATTTACGTTTGCTTGCCAATCAAGGCGTAATTTCCCCTGCGTTGCGTGATGCCGCGTTGGATGTGAAATTAGAACGTGCGCCAAAAAGCAGTTCACATTACGTTTTTGTCACCGAGCAAAAAACCCAAAACGTCCTTCGCGCAAGGCTCGCGCAAATGCTTGGTATTAAAACCAACTATGATTTAGACCGTTTGGATTTGACGGTAAAAAGCACGATTGATTACGACATGCAGCAACAAGTTACTGCTGCCTTGAAAAAACTCAGCGATCCTGTCAATGCGCGAGCAGCAGGTTTGATGGGTGAGAGAATGCTTACGCCAAGCAACGATTTAAGTGCCATTATTTACAGTTTGGTTTTATTTGAACGCAGTGAAAAAGGGAACTTGTTGCGCGTGCAAACCGACAATTATGATCAGCCACTCGATATTAACGAAGGGATTCGTTTAGATTTAGGTTCGACTTCCAAAATGCGAACGATGGTGCATTATTTGGAGTTAATTGCTGAAATTTACCAAACCTATCAAGGTCAAACGCCAAAAGAATTAGCAAAAGTCGAATTGCATCCGCGTGATTTTTTATCGGCATGGGTAATTGACCAGCTCAAAGCACGTCCGAAAATCACGCTCGACGAAATTTTGAATCAAGCTCTTGAGCGTAAATACTCGGCAAGCCCTGACGAATATTTTTACACGGGCGGCGGTGTGCATCATTTCAATAACTTTAGCGAAGATGATGATTTGCGAATTGTCACGGTGCGTGACGCGCTACGAAAATCGATTAACTTACCGTTTATTCGCATGATGCGCGATTTAGCGTATCACCATTTATATAAACCTGAAGGCATTGCTCGGTGGCTTGAAAGTCCTGACGACGATAAACGCAAAGAGTATTTAGCGCGTTTTGCTGACCGTGAAGGGCTTGTATATTTGCGCCGTTTTTATGCGCGTTATCACGGCAAAAGTACCGACGATAATTTAGAAACGCTCACTCAAAAAGTGTATCCAAAACCGTCGCGTTTAACGATGCTTTATGAAGCGATTTATCCCAATCGTGACCGCGCGGCACTCGAAGCGTATTTGAAAGAGCATATTCCCACGCAAGTATTAGTCACTGAAAACATTGATAATTTGTTCTACAAATACACGCCTGATAATTTCGATTTGCAAGATCAAGGCTATATCACCAAAGTTCATCCACTTGAACTTTGGGTCGTAAAGTATTTGGCAGATCATCCCGATGCCACGCGCGATGAAGTCATTGAAGCCAGCGCAGAACAACGGCAAGAAATTTATCAATGGCTATTCAAACATTCGCACAGTTTCGCGCAACAACGCCGCATTATGACGTTGCTCGAAGATGATGCGTTTAAACAAATTCACGCCGCGTGGGAACGTGTCGGTTATCCATTTGCGTCACTGACACCTTCTTATGCAACAGCAATCGGCGCATCAGGCGATAGACCTGCCGCGCTTGCGGATTTGATTGGAATTATTAGTAATGACGGCGTGAAATTACCAGCTGTGAGATTTGCAAATTTTCATTTCGCTAAATCGACACCTTACGAAACGATCTTAGATAAAACGCTCGAAAGTGGTCAGCAAGTTTTATTACCCGAAGTGGCAAGAGCAGCGCGTAGTGCTGTCATGGGTGTTGTCACGAGTGGAACAGCGGGCAGTTTAAATGGAGTTTATAAAGATGCGAACGGCAAACCGCTTGAAGTTGGCGGTAAAACAGGAACAGGCGACCATCGTAAAGATAGACATGGCGCGAATGGACAATTGATTGAAACGAAATTTATCAGTCGCGCCGCGACATTCACGTTCTTTTTGGGCGATAAATTCTTTGGCGTGATTACCGCTTACGTTTCAGGTGAAAATGCGGGAAGTTATCACTTTACGAGTTCATTGCCTGTGCATATTTTGAAGTTTTTAGAACCAACGCTTTCACCCATGATAAATAAGGCAAGCGTAGAACCTGTTAAAACAACACCTGTTGTTGCACCAACTGTTGAGCCGTAACAGAAAATTTTTATGGTATGCTACGCGCCTAATTTTTCCCTTTTCTTATATTTCCCGATTTAATGAGAACACGCCTTAAAATTTGCGGCTTTACCGAAGTTGAAACCGCTGTTTATGCCGCGCATTTAGGAGTTGATGCGATTGGTTTAGTTTTTTACGCCAAAAGTCCGCGTCATGTCACGATTGAAAAAGCCGTTGAAATTACCAAAGCCTTGCCACCTTTTACAACAGTTGTCGGGTTATTTGTGAATGAAAAAGAAAGCGTGA
Organism: Methylococcales bacterium; assembly: GCA_028688755.1. Classification (GTDB taxonomy): domain Bacteria; phylum Pseudomonadota; class Gammaproteobacteria; order Methylococcales; family Methylomonadaceae; genus UBA10906. The sequence goes on from JAQTXN010000002.1 coordinate 9,678, forward strand.
TTCGTGACATTTTGGCGCAAGTTCCGATTGATTATTTGCAATTTCATGGTGATGAACCAGCGGCAGATTGCCGAATTTATGGCGAGCGTTACATCAAAGCCGTGAGCATGAAAAAAGGATTGGATTTTGAAAAACTTCACGCGGAATATCACGACGCAAAAGGCTTACTGTTAGACGCTTACCATCCCGATGCAAAAGGCGGCACGGGAACACAATTTGACTGGGCGTTAATTCCTGCAAAACGACCAATTCCTATTATTTTGGCAGGCGGTTTGACTGTCCAAAACATTAAAAGAGCGATTCAAATCGCCCATCCCTACGCGGTCGATGTCAGTAGCGGAGTAGAATTAGAAAAAGGCAAAAAAGACATCGTTAAAATGACTGCATTTACACAACAAGTTCAAGAAGGTGACCGAGAAACACTATGACAGAAAAATATAACATGCCCGACGAACGGGGACATTTTGGCGCGTATGGCGGCATTTTTGTTGCTGAAACCTTAATGCCTGCGATTACGGAATTAAACGCGGCTTATCAGCATTATATGCACGATGCGGATTTTGTCGCGGAACTCGATAAGGATATGCAACATTACGTCGGTCGTCCGTCGCCGCTTTATCACGCAGAACGTTGGACAAAAGAACTCGGTGGCGCACAGATTTATTTGAAACGTGAAGATTTAAATCACACGGGTTCGCACAAAATTAACAATACCGTTGGTCAAGCCTTACTCGCAAAACGCATGGGAAAAACCCGCATTATTGCAGAAACAGGCGCGGGTCAACATGGCGTTGCAACGGCAACTGTCGCAGCACGTTTAGGTTTGGAATGCGTGATTTATATGGGCGCAGTCGATGTTGCGCGTCAATCACTCAACGTTTATCGCATGAAATTACTTGGAGCGACGGTTGTTGCTGTTGAATCAGGCTCTAAAACATTGAAAGATGCGTTAAACGAAGCATTACGCGATTGGGTTACAAATATCGATAACACGTTTTACATTATTGGAACGGTTGCTGGACCGCATCCGTATCCAGCAATGGTGCGTGATTTCCAAGCAATTTTAGGACGCGAAGCGAAGCAACAATGTTTAGCACAAGCGGGCAAATTACCAAATGCGTTAGTCGCGTGTGTGGGCGGTGGTTCAAATGCAATGGGGCTTTTCTATCCATTTATTGACGATGCCGATGTGAAACTAATTGGCGTTGAAGCCGCTGGTGATGGTGTTGAAACAGGTCGTCATTCAGCACCACTTTGTGCAGGTCGTCCTGGTGTATTGCATGGAAATCGTACTTATTTAATGTCTGACGATGATGGCGAAATTATTGAAACACACTCGATTTCAGCAGGTTTAGATTATCCAGGTGTTGGGCCTGAACACGCATGGCTTAAAGATTCTGGTCGCGCTCAATATGTGAATATCACCGATGATGAAGCACTCGGCGGTTTTTACGCATTAACTCGCATGGAAGGCATTATCCCAGCATTAGAATCCAGTCACGCGATGGCGTATGTGATGAAACTCGCACCGACGATGAAACAAGATGAAATTTTGATTGTGAATTTATCGGGTCGTGGCGACAAAGATATGCAAACAATGGCAAGAAGAGAAGGAATTGAACTATGAGCCGATTAGCTGGATTATTTGCCGAATTGGCACAAAAAAATCGCAAAGCGTTAATTCCGTTTGTAACCGCTGGCGACCCGAATCCTCAATTTACTGTACCGCTGATGCACGCCATGGTTGGTGCAGGTGCAGACGTTATTGAATTGGGCGTACCATTTTCTGACCCTATGGCGGATGGTCCTGTCATTCAACGTGCGAGTGAACGCGCCTTAGCACATCATCAAAGTTTGCGGACGACGCTTGCGATTGCTAAAGAATTCCGTAAAACCAACGGACATACGCCTGTTGTTTTAATGGGTTATTTGAATCCTATTGAAATCATGGGTTATGAAAAATTTGCTGATGAATTAAAAGCGGCAGATGTTGATGGTGCGTTGACAGTCGATATTCCCCCCGAAGAAGCAGGCGAATTAACTGCATTATTGAAAGCTCGCGGTGTTGACCCAATTTTCTTACTTGCCCCAAATAGCAGTGCAGAGCGCGTACAAAAAATGGATGCAATTGGCTCAGGCTACTTGTATTACGTTTCGTTAAAAGGCGTAACAGGCGCAGGGCATTTAGATGTTGCAGATGTTGAAGCGAAATTAGCGGAAATTCGTGCCAATACAAAATTACCTGTAGCGATTGGTTTTGGTGTTAAAGACGCAGAAACGGCAAAAACAGTTGCAAACTTAGGTGATGGTGTTGTCGTGGGTAGTGCTTTAATTAGCCAAATCGAGGCAAATTTGCACAGTCCCGCGCAAGCAAAACAAGCAATTATTGAATTATTAACTTCAATGCGTCAGGCAATGGATAACTAATCATGAGTTGGTTTGAAAAATTACGTCCGTCGATTATTAGAACCGAATCGTCAGGCAAAAAAACGACTGTTCCCGAAGGATTATGGGCAAAATGTCCAAGTTGTAACGCCATTTTGTACAACAGTGAACTCGAAAAAAACGGCAGTGTTTGTCCAAAATGTGACCATCACATGCGGATTTCGGCGCGTGCGCGTTTGAATTTATTTTTAGATGAAAACGGACGCGAAGAAATCGGCAAAAACGTTAAACCTGTTGACCCGCTAAAATTCAAAGATAGCAAAAAATACAAAGACCGTGTCACCCAAGCGCAAAAACAAACCAAAGAAAATGACGCGCTTATCGTGATGAAAGGCGAATTATTAGGACAACCCATTGTTGCGGCGGCATTTGATTTTAGTTTCATGGGCGGCTCGATGGGTTCGGTTGTCGGCGAAAAATTCGTACGCGGCGTGAACAAAAGTTTAGAACTGAATGCGCCGTTTATTGTTTTCACCGCCAGCGGTGGCGCGAGAATGCAAGAATCGTTGTTTTCGCTTTTCCAAATGGCAAAAACGAGTGCGGCATTAACCAAACTTGCAGAACGTGGCATTCCATACATTTCGTTTATGACTGACCCAACAATGGGCGGTGTGTCGGCAAGTTTGGCAATGCTAGGCGATTTGAATGTGGCTGAACCCAATGCCTTAATTGGTTTTGCAGGGCCTCGCGTGATTGAACAAACGGTGCGTGAAAAATTGCCAGAAGGTTTCCAACGAAGCGAGTTTTTACAAGAACACGGCGCAATCGATATGATTATTCATCGTCGTGATATTCGTGAAAAAATCGCTAGAATTTTGGCAATGCTCACCGCAAATCGTGGTGTTTCGATGCCTGAAATTGTGGTTGATGACTTATCAATTGATGCCGAAGACGCAGGTTAAAAACAAAAATGAACCGCTTTAATTCCTTAAATGATTGGTTAACGTGGCAAGAGAGTTTGCATCCGTTACCCATTGATTTGGGGTTGGAACGGGTGAAACGTGTTTTTGAAACGCTTTTGCCCTCGTATAAAAAGCAAAAGCCGCCGACGATTACTGTTGCAGGCACGAATGGCAAAGGTTCGACGGTTGCGTATTTGCAGGAATTTTATTTAGCGGCAGGTCACAAAGTTGGTGCGTATACATCGCCACATATTTTGCATTATAACGAACGTATTAAAATTAACGGCAAAGCGATTTCCGATGAGTTAATTTGTGCGGCGTTTGAACAAATCGACAAGGCACGAGGCAATATCTCGCTGAGTTATTTTGAATTTAGTACACTTGCTGCATTGCTCATTTTTTCGCAACAAAACGTGGCGGTTCAAATTTTAGAAGTGGGTTTAGGTGGACGTTTAGATGCAGTGAATATCATCGATGCTGACATTGCGATTGTGACCAGCATTGCGATTGATCACGTTGAATATCTAGGCAAAACACGCGACGAAATCGGTTTGGAAAAAGCGGGCGTTTTTCGCCCGAATACACCTGCAATTGTGAGTGATTTGCGTCCGCCAGCCACGCTGCTCAATTACGCTTACGAAAATAATGTGCTTTTGTTACAGCTGGGAAAAACGTTTTTTTACGAAAAACAGGGGGAAACGTGGACGTGGCAAGGTTTGTCGCAAACAATTTCAGATCTGCCCAATCCCGCGTTGAAAGGAAATCATCAATATCGCAATGCGTCAGCGGCGATTTTTGCCATACAATGTTTGGCAAATGATTTGCCCGTAAGCGAAACGTCTATCAAAATGGCATTAAAAAATGTGCGATTGGCAGGGCGTTTTCAACTCATTGATGGCGACATTCCCGTGCTTTTAGATGTGGGACACAATCCACAAGCCGTGCAAACGTTGGTGGATTATTTAACAGAAAACTTTGCCAATCGCCGCATTCACGCCATTTTTTCAATGATGAAAGACAAAGATATTGTAGGCGTTTTAGAACTCATGAAACCTGTTGTTTCAGATTGGTTTTTTGCGCCACTGCCGCAAAATCCGCGTGCTATTAGCGTGGAAAAAATGCGCGAACTCTTTTCTAAATCTGGCATTTCAGCTGCCAACACAAATTTTCAAAATTTTACCCAAGCCTTTGCTGCGGCGAAACATAACGCCAAAAGTGGCGATTTAATTTTAGTTTTTGGGTCATTTTTTTTAGTATCAGAATGCAGTGCAAATTTAAAAATAGGTGAATAAAAAATGGATCATGAATTAAAACAACGTTTGATTGGCGCATTGGTTGTCACGATATTGTCGGCGATTTTCATTCCGATGTTGTTTGATGACCCAATCGAAGAAGAAGGGCAAGCGGTGACAACGCTTGCGTTACCCGTAGAAAATCAATTTGTTGAAGAACCCGCCGTGAAAGCCCCTGCAAGTTCTGAGCAAGTTTTGGAAATTCCAAAACAACCGCAAGTTGAAGTAGCTGCGCTCGCACCGACAACAACGCCTGTGACAACGGCGAAAAATACTTTACGTCCTGACGAAATGGAGGATGCGCCCATCAGCACGCCTGCACCCACGTTGAAACCGAAACCCGCACCTAAAATTGAACCCAAAAAATCGGCGTATTCTGAAACCACAAATTACGGTGTAACCCCTCCCGAAGAAATCGATGATGAACCGCCAATGAAGCCTAAAGCAGAAGCCAAAAAGGCAGGCGATAAATCTGAAGATGTTCTTTTAAAACAAATGCGAGCTGCAAAATTACTTGATGATGCGCCTGCGGCAAAAACGCCCACAACCGCGCCTATTGATGTCAATGTGGCAGATGTCAAAAAAGTTCTCACGCCCGAACAACCTAAAAAAGCAGGTCGTTGGTTTATTCAATTGGCAAGTTTGACCAATAAATCCAAAGCCGAAACGCTGCAAGAAGGCTTGAAATCACAAGGTTTGCCTGTGACACTTTCACAAATTCAAAATGAAAAAGGGACATTTTACCGTTTGCGTGTCGGGCCTGAATTAGACGGAAAACGCGCGGCGGCAATGAAAAAGAAAATGGATGATCAAGGTATTACATCAATTTTAGTTTCTGAATGAAATCGTGTTTCCTGTCGCGCTAAAACCGTTCATTTGGATTGATTACAGCATTGTCGCCGTGTGTGGCGTGACAATGACAATCGGTACGATGCGCGGTTTTAGCCGAGAAGTTGTCGCGTTATTGCTTTGGGTGATTGGTTTTTGGGTGAGTTTGCATTTTTCAGCAAATTTTTCGACAACACTACAAAATTTGATTCCAGCATCTAAAAAACGCTTCGCCGTCACGTTTATTGGTTTATTCGTCGCTACTGTTATGGCAGGCAGCTTCATTCAAAACCTACTACTTACGCGCTTCAAACAAACTTACAATCACACCGCTTTCATGGAACGTTTAGGCGGGTTGTTATGCGGCATGATGCAAGGCATTGTGATTACGAGTATTGTCGTTTTTCTGGCTGGATTTTCGCCGTTACCTCATAAAAATTGGTGGATCGAATCCAGTTTGTTACCTTCTTTTCAACTTTTGACCGTTTGGTTGCGCGATAACATCGCGCTAAAAATGGCTCTCACTGTTTAAACTTATTGTTAATTTCTATTCAAATCAGGTGAAAAAATAATGTGTGGTATTGTTGCTATCGTTTCCCATCAAGCTGTAAATCAAGATTTGTACGACGCGCTGACTGTCTTACAACATCGCGGACAAGATGCGGCGGGAATTGTGACGTGTGAAAATGGACGGTTACATTTACGCAAAGACAACGGATTAACGCGCGATGTTTTTACCAATGACCAAATGTTGCGTTTGCGCGGCAATATGGGAATCGCGCACGTTCGTTATCCAACCGCTGGTTGCACGAGTTCTGCGGAAGCACAGCCGTTTTATGTGAATTCGCCATTTGGTTTAACCCTCGCACATAACGGTAATTTAACCAATACTGAAGAACTTAAAAAAGCGTTGTTTGACGAAGACCAACGTCATATCAATACGGATTCAGATTCGGAAGTTTTACTCAATGTCTTCGCACATGAATTGCAAACTTTGCATAAATCAGAACTCACCGTTACCGATATTTTCAACGCTGTAAAAGGCGTGCATCGTCGTTGCCGAGGTGCTTACGCGGTAGTGATTATGATTGCTGGCGTGGGAATTTTAGGTTTTCGTGACCCGAATGGAATTCGTCCAGCGGTATTTGGTGAACGAAATAGCGAAGGTGGAAAAGAATTCATGATTGCCTCAGAAAGTGTCGCACTCGACGTGTTAGGTTTTGACATCACGCGTGACATTGCTCCAGGTGAAGCTATTTTCATCGAACAGTCTGGCAAATTGCACACCCAACAATGCGCTGAAAAAGTCGATCATTGCCCGTGTATTTTTGAATACGTTTATTTTGCTCGTCCAGATTCGATTATCGACAACATTTCCGTTTATAAAGCACGTTTGCGGATGGGCGAGAAATTGGCAGCAAAAGTGCAGCGTGAATGGGCAAATCACGATATTGACGTGGTTATTCCCATTCCTGATACCAGTCGAACTGCCGCGTTGCAAATGGCAAATAAATTAGGTGTGAAATTTAGTGAAGGCTTTATTAAAAATCGCTATATCGGACGCACATTCATTATGCCTGGACAAAAATTACGCGAAAAATCGGTGCGTCAAAAACTCAACGCCATTGATTTAGAGTTCAAAGGTAAAAACGTGTTGCTCGTCGATGATTCGGTCGTGCGCGGCACAACCTCAGCACAAATTATTCAAATGGCACGCGATTCAGGCGCGAAAAAAGTTTATTTCGCTTCCGCTGCGCCACCTGTTCGTTATCCCAATGTGTATGGAATTGATATGCCAGCTGCACATGAATTGATTGCACATAATCGCACCGAAGAAGAAGTGTGCCAAGCCATTGGCGCAGACAAATTGATTTACCAAGATTTAGACGATTTGATTGCAGCGGTTCAAAAAGGGAATCCTGACATTTTACACTTCGATACCTCCTGTTTTAGCCATGAATATATTACGGGTGATATTGATGATGCGTATTTAGAACGTATTGAAGCCTTGCGAAATGACGGCGCACAAGCGCAATCAAATGCCGCAAATTTCATTATTGAAATGCAAAATGCCTAGCGAGAGTTAAGATATAGGAAAATATGCCGATAGTATCGAGTGCTTACTGTTTTGTTGCACAGAAATTGCTTGTTTGTATTTAAGCGATGTTCGATTTTCAAGATTTAAACGATTATTTTTAATACCGTTGTATTTTTGAAACGCACACTCATTCTTTCGGTTTATTTACCATTGCTGTTTTAGAAAAGTCGAACACCGCGTAAATACGGGCAAATTGCCTGTATATAACAATAACTACAAATACTCGGATTTACACTCTTACCCAAAGTGAGCTTTTATGAAACTTAACATGCCCGTAACAAACACCGAAATCGTGATGACAAAAGGCAGTATTCTTGTTACTCGTACCGATTTACAAGGCAAAATCACTTATGCGAATGATGATTTTTTAAAAATCAGTGGTTATTCGCGTGCTGAGATTATGGGAGCTGACCACAACATCATTCGACATCCTGACATGCCAACAGAACTTTTCGAAGATTTGTGGAATTCGATTAAAGCGATGCGTCCTTGGTCAGGCTGTGTCAAAAATCGGGCAAAATCAGGCGATTTTTACTGGGTTCACGCCAACATTATTCCACAATTTGAAAAAGGCAAATTGATTGGTTTTATGTCAGTGCGTTACGCGCCTAAAAAAGACGAACTCGCCGAAGCTATTGCGCTGTATGAGAAAATTAAAAATAAAACCGCAACCGTTAATCCAAAAGGCATAAAAGCTCTCGTTAAATCGATTAAAGATATTTCTGTTAGCAAAAAAACTGCAATTTCCTTGACGGCACTTGCCGTTCCCACCGCAACGTTTAGTTACGAATTATTTTTAGCGCAAAATTATCTGGAACTTGGCTTAATGGCAAGTGCTGCAGCACTTGGTGCGGCAGTAAATGTCAGCGTTGTTCACGATTTAAGTCAAACCTTAGATAAAAGCGTCGGTATTTTTTATCGTCTCGCCGCAAAAGGTTTTGGCAATAAATTTGATTTGAAAAAAGGCGGTGTGATTGGTGATTTTTATCGCGGCTTATTTTCGATGGACGTGAGTTTGAGTTTGGATATTGCAGAAGCGAAAAAAATTACCTCCGACGCGCTGCGAATTAACCGCGCACTTGATAATGTCCATTCAGCGGTTTTAGTGGCAGATACTAATTTTGATATTATTTACATCAATGCAAGCGCACAAGAACTGTTTAAAAAGGCAGAGCCTGATATTAAAAAGCAACTTCCCAATTTCAACGCCGATAAAATTCTAGGTTCTAACATCGACATTTATCACGTTAATCCTGCAAAACAACGTGAAATGCTCAAAAATCTAACCGAGTTTTATTCTGCCGAAATGGAAATCGGTGGACATGTTGTCAATGTCGTTGCAAATCCTGTACTTGATAAAAATGGTGAGCGTATTGGTTTTGTTGCAGAGTGGCTAGATAAAACAGTTGAAATTGCCGCCATGAAAGAAATTTCAGATATTGTACAAGCCGCATCACAAGGTGATTTTGAACGTCGTATTCACGAACACGATCGTGAAGGATTTATTTTAGAATTAGTAAAAAATATCAATCGCTTACTTGAAACTAGTTCCGTAGGTCTGAATGAAATTGGGCGTATTTTAGACGCGCTCTCGCACGGCGATTTAACCAAAACGATTACCAATGATTACTCTGGTATGTTCGAGCAATTAAAAGATGACGCGAATTCAACCGTTGGCAAATTGCGCGAAGTGATTGAGCAAATTCAAGATTCGACGGAAACCATTAACACCAGCGCGAAAGAAATTGCCTCGGGAAATAACGATTTATCGAATCGAACCGAAAAACAAGCCGCGAGTTTGGAAGAAACAGCGGCAAGTATGCAAGAATTGACCTCGACAGTACAAAATAATAGCGAAAATGCGCTGCACGCAAGTGAATTAGCTGTTGGCGCATCGGATATTGCCAGCAAAGGGGTGAGCGTTGTTGGTCAAGTTGTCAGCACAATGGAAGCCATTAACGAATCGTCACGCAAAATCGTCGATATTATTTCAGTCATCGACGGCATTGCTTTCCAAACCAACATTTTAGCATTGAACGCCGCCGTTGAAGCGGCGCGAGCAGGGGAACAAGGTCGTGGCTTTGCTGTCGTGGCAACCGAAGTTCGCAGTTTAGCGCAACGCGCTGCCGCTGCTGCGGGTGAAATTAAAGGTTTAATTGGTGATTCGGTTGAAAAAGTTGAAGACGGTTCGCGTTTAGTGGCGAATGCTGGTCGCACGATGGAAGAAATTGTGAGTGCGATTCGTGGCGTAACAAAAATTATGTCTGAAATTAGTTCAGCTTCAAGCGAACAAAACGCTGGAATTCAACAAGTAAATCAAGCCATTGGACAAATGGATGATGTCACGCAACAAAACGCGGCGTTAGTTGAAGAAGCAGCTGCGGCCGCTGAAACGCTTGAAGATCAAGCGCAAAGTTTAGCAAACACTGTTAAATACTTTAATTTGTAAAAACAAAATGTACCGACGCGAGAAATCGCGTCGTTTGCAAATGAGAAAATCGGATGCTCGAAAACAGAATTATCGAATTAGAAATCAAAGTCGCGTATCAAGAAGATTTGCTGCAAACGTTAAACGATATTATCGCCATGCAACAGCAACAAATTGACAATCTTTCACACGCTTACAAATCGATGCACGAGCGCGTGACAAATCTAGCGTCAAAAATGCCCGAAGACGCTAATCAAAATCACGAAATTCCGCCTCATTATTAAATGCTCATTCGCCTTGCGCTTTGGATGATTTTTCTCAGTTTGCCATTTTTTTTAGTGGCCTTCACGTTGAAATTGGCGGCATTTTTATTACTCGGTGCATTTGGATTATTAATTTTGGCTAGCTTTGCAGGAATTACGAAACAATTTTTGGATGGTTTTCGTAATTTTTTCTCTGCGCCACAACGTGAAAAGCGGCGCGTGTTATTTGCTCAAAATAAGAAAAATACAACTCAAAGTCTATTTTATTTCAAGCGATTGCAACTGGATTATTTCAAAGAATTACAGCGTAAAAAAATTCTCGAAAAAAATAATCGCACGCACATTGACGCGCTTTCAAAGTCGATTGAACAACAACTGCAAAGCGTGAATCATCTCATTTCAAAAGACCTTTTTTCGCAATTGCAGCTTGAAAATCGCCGTTATCGCTCGCAACAAAACGAACAGGCTCTGTTAGAATTGCATCAAAAAATATCGTCTCTTGCTGGTAAATAATTATGTTGAAAAATTGGCTGTTAAATATCATCTCGACCATTCACGCGCTCAAAACTGAAAAATTAAAATGGAAACGTGATAATCAAGAACAGCAAGCGCAATTAAAACACGCACAAGTGTTAGCGGAAAAAGCCTTAATCTCCGAACTGAAAAAACGTAGTCGGCAGTTAAAACACGAATTGACGCTATTGCAAACCCAGCATGATGCCGAATTGCTCATGTTCAAAACCAAATGCAAGCAAGATGTGAAAGATTACAAACAATATCTCGCTTCGCTCGACCAACTTAAACATTCGATTCAAAGCAGTTACACCCATTTGCCCGAAGCGGTCGCGTTTACGATTCATCACCATGCGAAGTATTTGCTCAACGAAATGTGGGAAACCACTGAATTTGAAGAAAAAATGCGCCGCGAAATTCAACTTATTCGTTTTATGTCAACAGTTCACGAAGACGCACGGCTGCATTTAGAAGGCAAAACCAAAGAAATTTTGCCTGAACGAACGTTAAAATTTATTGAAAAACGTTAAAGGCTATTTCTCACTTTCTTCCGCTTTTCCACGCACCACAGATTCTGGATGTTGCGCTAAATAATCCGTGAGTTGCTTCACGCTTCCCGCCGCTTGCGTGAGTTCTTGTAACAACTGTTCAAGTTGATAATGCGTTGTTGCGCCTGCTTCAAAATTACTTAAGGCTTTTTGCGCGGTATCGAGCGTTTTATCTGCTGTTCCCATTGTGCCTTTGACGCTATCTAACGTACTCGTTGCCGCCGAAGTCGTGCCTTGCAAACCTTGCAGCGTTTTATTTATTTCTTGCGTTAAATCTTCAAGTGGCAATTTCGCAATTTTATCCATGATGATATTTGCCGAATGAGTAAATTGGTCGAGTGAACTCGCCGTCGTCGGAAATTCGGGATAAAAACTTTGCGTTGCACTCAACGTAATTTTACTTTTCGGGTGAAAATCCAAATCCACCAAAAGCTGCCCCGTGAGCAAACTTCCTGTTTGTAATTGGGCGCGCAAACCTTTATCTATCAATTGTTTGAGCATTTCTTCAGGTTTGATATTTTCCATTTTATGCACGGCTTTAACACGCTCAGGTTGCAATTCAACAATCACGGGAATACGAATTTCAGCCGTTTTTTCATCGAGTTCCAAACTGACATTTAACACTTTTCCAACGGGATAACCGCGCAATTGCACGGGCGCACCTTCGGTTAATCCACGCACAGAACCGTTAAAATACATCACATAGTGCAACGTGTTTTGATAAGTAATTTCTGTTGAAGCTTCGTAAGTATCGTAAAGTGGATACAGCGTGTTTTCAGGTTGAATCGCTTCAACGCTGTCTTCGGCTGAAGCACGAAACGCAATGCCACCGCTCAAAAGTGAAATTAAAGGCCCAGTGCGAACTTTGAAACCGTCTGCGCCTGCGGATAAATCCACACCGCTATCAATCCAAAAACGGGTATTTTTGCGAATAAATTGGTCGTAAGGTTTATGAATAAAAACCGTCAAGCGAATAGCATCCGCTGCTTGTGAAAGCTCGTGCGATAACACTTCGCCCACCGTAATGCCATGAAAGTTAATCGGCGTACCTGTTTTCATTGAACCCAAATTATTGGTTTCTAAAATAAATTGCTTACCTTCGGCATTCGCTTTTAAAGGCGGCGGACTGCTTAAACCGACAAAATTATGAATATGCTCACCGCTACTGGGTTTGAGTTCAATGTATGCGCCCGAAAGTAGCGTACCAAGTCCTGAAATCCCGCCTAAACCAACTTGCGGACGCACCACCCAAAATTGCGTATTCGTTTTTAAATACTCGCTCGAACTCGCATTCATTTGTGCGGTAACAACGATCGTTTTTAAATCATTATTGATATTTATTGCCGTGACTTTGCCAATTTCCACATCCAGATATTTGATTTTAGTTTTATCAACTTCTAAACCTTCGGCAGTGGGAAAACTAATAGTGATAACTTCGCCTTTTTCAGAAAACGATTTGTAAATCAGCCAACCGCTAACTAAAACCGCAATCAAAGGTAAAACCCAAATTAACGATAATTCAGATTTTTTGTTTAGCGTCACTTCGTTTGCGTCGTAGGTTTCGTTGAAATCGGTCATAAATAATTTGCCTAATCAGCAAGCAATAATTGTAAAAAATCTTCGGCGGGAAGCGGTTTGCTTTTAATGTAACCTTGATACATATCGCAACCTGTTTCTTCTAAAAAGGCTAATTGTTCAGCTGTTTCAACGCCTTCGGCTAGCACTTTAAACCCTAAAATTTTTCCCATTGCAATAATGGTCGCCGTGATTTCCATATCGTCTTTGAGTTGCGGAATATCATCGATAAAACTTTTGTCAATTTTTAATACGTTCAACGGAAAACATTTTAAATACGCTAGAGACGAATAACCCGTACCAAAATCATCGATTGCCAATAATACGCCTTGCGCTCGAAACGCATTTAAAATTTCCACCACATTTTCTTGGTTTTCCATCAAACCACTTTCGGTGAGTTCGAGTTCTAAACGATTTGCGGGAAAACCTGTGTCACGCAACGCATTGGTGACTAATTCGGTAATGTCACTGCGGCGAAATTGCCACGGCGAGACATTCACAGCAATAGTCAAATCTGTAATACCCAAATTCATCCATTCTTTGCCTTGCCGACAGGCTTCGTAAATAACCCATTCACCAATGGCTTCAATCAAGCCTGTTTCTTCGGCAAGGGGAATAAATCGATTCGGCGGAATTAAGCCTTCAATCGGGTCAAGCCAACGCACAAGTGCTTCGGTACCGATAATTTTGCCCGATTCAATTTCAACTTGTGGCTGATAATAAAGACGTAATTCTTTATTTTCGATAGCGCGACGTAAGCGTGTTTCCAGTTCAATTCGCTCACGCACAGCTTGCGTTAATTCTTCGGAGAAATAGGCAAAACAACCGCGCCCCGCATCTTTTGCGTGATACAACGCCGTATCGGCGTGGTCAATCAACAATTCAGGATCGCTACCGTGTTCGGGAAAAAGACTAATCCCAATACTTGCGCCAATTTGCACGTTGTCGCTTTGCGTGAGCTGAAACGGGAGACTCAAATCGGCAACGATAAATTCAGCCACTCGCGCGGCATCATCAACATGGGCAATATCTTTGAGCAAAATAATAAATTCATCGCCGCCCAAACGCGCCACCGTATCCACATCACGGCGAATACGGTTTTGAATTCGTTGTGCGACTTGAATGAGTAATTCATCGCCTGCCGCATGACCAAAATTGTCATTGACGGCTTTAAATTTATCCAAATCCATCATCAAAACCGCCATGTGTTTATTTTCACGGCTGCCGTATTCAATCCCATAACGCAAACGCTCTGCCATTAAACGGCGATTTGGCAAACCTGTTAGCGGGTCATAAAACGCAAGTTGTTGAATTTTAGTATCGTCGCGCCACCGTTCAATCATGAGCATCACTAAGTTGGCATATTGCTCAATTGATACCAATTCATTTTGTTTAGGAATCGTGACACTACGATGATAAATCGCAAACGTACCTAGCACTTCGTTTTGGCTGTTTAAAATCGGCTGTGACCAACAAGCCCGAACATTCGCTAATGTTGCTAATTCAACATAATTTTCCCAATACGGATGATTAAAAACATCTTCAACGATTACACGCTCGCCACGAAATGCCGCTGTGCCACATGAACCTACGCCTTCACCAATTTTTATACCATCAATGGCTTCGTTATAAACTTCAGGCAAACTCGGTGCTGCGCCATGATGCAGTTCGCCTGTTTCACGATTCAGCAACAACACAGAGCAAATCATTTCAGGATGCTGCATTTCAATGCCGTGAATCAATTCAGCAAGCAAAGCGTGCAACGTGTGCAAATCAATCGTATTACTACCGACTTGTTTTAAAATTTGATTGTGCAATGCTAAATCGCTACTTTGACGTAGCAGAGCTTTTGCAATTTTGCGCCGTTGCTTGTTTTCACGACGAATTGATTTGTAAGCAATCAATAACAGAACGAGAACAAACAAGCCTGAAACAGAAAAAATTAACGCGGCACTGAGGTAACTTTGAAATTGCTCTTTATCGACTTTTATATCGGAATCGTAGACAAAATTTTTCAAACGTTCATCAACGGCATTTTCATCAACCATGCCTGCTTTCACAAACGTGTCCGCCATATTTTGCCAACGCGCAGGATTCATGTGACCAATTTCAATTAAATCGGGAACAATTAAAGGACGCACCGATTCCGCTTCATAACCTAAATGCCGACGTGATTTTTCGACGTAATACTTGTTAATCAACAGTTCAATTATTTCGTCGGGATGTTCAAGCGCGTAAGTCCAGCCTTCAATCGTGGCTTTGCGAAAGGCTTTCACTCGCTCTGGATGCTGGGCAATTTCGTCTTCAGTGGTAAATAAAATATCGCTGTAAAAATCCACGCCATAATTACGCGGATTGATGATGGTGAAAGGGAAGTTTTGCCATTTCAAAAAATAGGCTTCATTGGTGAGATAAGCGTTATAGGCATCGACGCGCCCATCGATTAAATCTTGCAGTTCAAAACTGCTCGGTAAAATGCCAACACGACTTATATCTACGCCTTCATTACTGAGCATAGCAAGCAAATCGGTATCGAGTGATTTATTGAGCATCATCACTTTTTTACCGATTAAATCGCTTGGCGAGAGAATTTCTTTTCGTGCTAAAAGAACAGAGGGCGAATGTTGAAAAATTGCCGCTAGTGCAACAAGTGGCGCACCGTGCAAACGTTCATACAGTAATTCGCTATTCGCTACGCCGTATTGCACGCCATTTTTTAACACTTCATTAACGGGGGATTTTTCAGATGAGCCTTCGAGAATTTTTACGTCTAAACCTGCTTTTTCGTAATAGCCTTTTTCAAGTGCGGCGTAATAACCTGCGAATTGAAATTGATGATGCCAACGCAGTTGCAATTGCACCGTTTCGTTTGCCAGCACGTTACCAGAAAGCAACATGGCTAACGTAAAAAAGTGGATTTTTAATTTGGAATTAAAACGTGAAATCATGATTGTTTGAAATTGTAAAGCCCATTCGTCCAATTATAACAGGCTAGTGCTTGATATTTTTGAGCAAATATGATTTTGGGTAAAAACACAACGCTGAAATTACATGTTTTTACCAGTGATTTTCGTCTTGGTAAAACGAATTATCACGATAAGGTCTTTGTGGTTGTTGCTCTAATTCTTCACGCCGTTCACGCCAATAATGTTCTTCTCGAAATTGTTGATCATTGGAATGACGATGATGTCGTTCATCACGCGAATATGAGTTTTGATTTGGCGCAAGGTAAATTTGAATCGGTGGTTGCCCATAATTTTGTTGATAACGAGGTGCTTGATTATATCGCCCATTATATCGTTCCGTTTCAAGCCATTCGCCGCGATTTTCACGTTCATCACCACGTTCGCTGGAGTATTCATGTGCGTAACGCTCGTCCGCATTGACGCTAACACAATTTAACGCAAGCAAAAATGCGACTAATTTTTTCATAAACTCACCTTGTATTTTGTCCAAACAAACTGCCTTTTAATGCTTATAATACGCGCCATTCCTACTTTTTAAAAATACACTTCAAGGCAAACAAAATGGAAACTTTTATTGCAGGGCAACGCTGGATTAGCAACACAGAATCCGAATTGGGTTTAGGACTGATTGTTGAAAGTAGCTTTAATCGTGTCAGTGTTTTATTTCTAGCGTGTGACGAGAAGCGAATTTATGCCGCCGACAACGCGCCACTCACGCGCGTTAAATTTTCCATCGGCGACAACATTGAATCGGTTGATGACGAAAAATTAACGGTTTTAAAAATCACTGAAAACGCAGGTATTTTGACCTACATTTGCAAAAACGAAGATGGCGAAACGATTGAACTTGAAGAAATGGATTTAAGTCACCACAGCCAATTCAACAAACCACAAGACCGTTTATTCACAGGGCAAACTGACCCAAATGCGTGGTTTTCGTTGCGTTATGAAACGTGGCAACGTTTGCAACAACACGCAAAGTCGCCTGTAAAAGGTTTAATCGGTGTACGAGCCGCGTTAATTCCACATCAAATTTTTATTGCTCATGAAGCCGCAAATCGCGCTGCACCACGCATTATGCTAGCTGACGAAGTCGGATTAGGAAAAACGATTGAAGCAGGGTTAATCATTCATCATCGCTTAATTAACGGTTTGAGCAAACGCATTTTGATTATCGTGCCAGAAAGTTTGTTGCATCAATGGCTGGTCGAAATGCTGCGCCGTTTTAATTTGAAATTCAGTATTTTTGATGAAATGCGTTGTTTAAGTGAAATTGGCGACGACGGTTTTGATGATGACGAAAAAGCCGATTTGTACAATCAAGCAAATCCGTTTTTATCTGAGCAATTGGTTCTGTGCAGCCAATCGTTTTTTTCCCATTATCTAAACCGCCAAGAGCAAGCGTTAGATGCGGGTTGGGATATGGTAATTGTCGATGAAGCACATCATTTGGAATGGTCAGAAACCGCGCCCAGCAGCGATTATTTATTTGTCGAGCAGCTTTCACAAATTTCACCTAGTTTAATTTTGCTCACAGCAACGCCTGAACAACTCGGCAAAGAAAGTCATTTCGCCCGTTTGCGATTGCTTGACCCAGACCGTTTTTATAGCTTTGCGGCATTTTTGGAAGAAGAAAAAACCTTTGAACCTGTGGCGAATGCGGCAAAATCATTACTTGCCGACAAACCATTGACTGAAGAAGAGCAACAAGCCTTAGCGACTTTGCTCAAAGATGACAATGTGTCGAAAACGTTGGCAAATTTGAATGATGCGGAAAAATCGGCGGCAGCACGTCAAACGCTGATTAACATTTTGCTCGACCATCACGGAACAGGACGAATTTTGTTTCGGAATTCGCGCCAAACTGTGCAAGGTTTTCCAGAGCGTGAATACTTCGGTTATCCGTTAAATGGTGCTGCGAACGAAACAGATTTACAAAATGACGCGCGTTTTTTATGGCTCGTCGAAAAAGTAAAACAACTCGCAGGTCAAAAAGCCTTGCTGATTTGCAAACACGCGCAAACCGCAATGGATTTAGAAGACACGTTGAAAATGAAAGTGGGCATTTCATCTGCCGTGTTTCATGAACACATGACGATTATCGAACGTGACCGCGCGGCAGCGTATTTTGCCGATGAAGAAAGTAGCGCACGTTTGCTCATTTGCTCTGAAATCGGTAGTGAAGGGCGCAATTTTCAATTCTTGCAACATTTGATTTTATGGGACTTGCCGCAAAACCCTGATTTGTTGCAACAACGTATTGGGCGTTTAGACCGCATTGGGCAAAAACATGTGATTCAAATTCACGTCCCGTATTTAGAAAACACCGAGCAAGCGATTTTATATCGTTGGTACGATGAAGGCTTGAATGCGTTTCGGGCAAATAATTCTGCGGCACAACATGTTGCCGATGCGTTGTATGAAGAATTACAAACGCTTTTGGCAAATAACGATGCACAGGAAATCGGCAAATTTATTGAAAAAACACATGTTTTAAGTGTTCAAATCGAAGCCGAATTGAATCACGGACGCGACCAGCTTTTAGAACTCAATTCGTGCCGCAAAGAAATTGCTGATAATTACATTGCTGAATTATCAGAATACGAAAACGAAGGCACGCTTTGGGATTATATGGAATCCGTGTTTGATTGTTACGGCGTGGATACCGAAGAAATTTCGGACGTAACGCACATTTTGACTCCAAGCGAGCATTTGCGTTGCGAAACGTTTCCGTATTTGACCCACGAAGATGATTTGACGGTGACGGTTTCCCGCGCTCAAGCCTTGGCGCGTGAAGAATTGCAATTCTTAACATGGGAACATCCGCTTGTTAGTGCGTCGATGGACATGGTTTTATCGAGCGACACAGGTAATGCCACGTTAAGTAGCGTCAAAAATCCTGATTTAAAAGCAGGGCAGTTTTTACTCGAATGTTTATTCGTGGTCGAACACAGCGCACCAGCAGAATTGCAAATCAACCGTTTTTTGCCACCGACACCGATTCGCGTGTTAATCAATCAATTGCAAAAGGATGTTACGGCAGAATTTTCACACGAAAGTTTGCCCGATTGTGGCGCGAATTTCGATAAACACGCGATTACCGTCTTTTTAAATAAACAACGAAATTTGATTATGAAATTGCTTGCTGTCGCCGAAACACAAGCACAAATTCAAAAAGAGGCGATTTGCCAACAAGCTACGACGACGATGTTGGAATCACTAACCGCTGAAATTAAACGGTTAGCGCGTTTGCAAAAAGTAAATCCAAGCATTAAAAACGATGAAATTGAAGATTTGAAAGATAAAACGCTGTTGATTCACGAAAACATTGAACTTGCACAACTGCGTTTAGATGCCGTGCGCTTTGTGATTACCCGCTGATTTAAAAAATAAAAACAGATTTCGTTTCGTTACTTTTGACAATGTTGATAAAATCACTGGGTTTTTTACTTTACTTTTTATGGAATTATTTTTATGAGTGTTACCGTTCGTATTGAGCAATTATTACAATCCGCCCCTGTCCTTTTATTCATGAAAGGCTCGCCTGATTTCCCGCAATGTGGTTTTTCAGGGCAAGCTGTGCAAGTTTTAGACGCTTGCAACGCGCAATTTGTCCATTTCAACATTTTCGAAGACGAAGAAATTCGTGAAGGCTTGAAAAGTTATTCAAATTGGCCAACCTACCCACAACTTTATATCAAAGGCGAGTTAATCGGCGGTTGTGACATCATGATTGATTTGTACAAAAAAGGGGAACTCGCGCAACTTTTAGCGGCAGCAACTGAGGCATAACCGATGGCAAAAGCAGCAGATTTGAAACGCGGCATGGTTGTTGAAATCAACGGTGCGCCGCACATTGTGAAAACGATAGACGTGAAAAGTCCCTCATCACGCGGTGCAACAACACTGTATAAAATTCGTTTCAACAACGTTCGCACAGGACAAAAACTCGACGAATCGTTAAAAGGCGATGACTTTTTCAAAGACGTTGATTTAGTTCGTGCAAAAGTGCAGTTTTCATACATCGACGACGGCAACTACGTTTTCATGAATAGCGAAGATTTTTCGCAATACACTTTGAGCAAAGAAGCGTTAGACGACCAAGTGGATTTTCTAACCGAAGGCTTAGAAGGCATCGTTGCATTGCTGGTTGATGATGAAATTTTAGGTATCGAATTACCTGCCGCAGTCGTTTTAGAAGTGTTAGAAACACCACCTGCCATTAAAGGTGCAACCGCAAGCTCTCGCACAAAACCTGCACGTTTAAGCACAGGTGCAGAAATTCAAGTCCCCGAATATCTCGAAACAGGCGAGTTGATTAAAGTCAACACGGAAACAGGCAAATTTATGTCGCGTGCCTAACATGTTAAAAAAACTTCTCCTTTGCTTTTTTGCGGCTTCTTCTGCTCAAGTATTAGCAGAGGAAATAGACGCTTTGCCACCGCTAACTATTTACAGCCAATCAAACGCAGAACTCGTTGAACCCGCGCGAATGCAAGATGAGTTTGACCGTGAAAAGTTGCAAGCGGCTGAAATGCCAGATTTAAATAATGTGCTTAAAAATCAAGCAGGTTTAGTGCTTACGCAAACGAATCCACAAATGATGGGTGGGTTTAGTTTGCGTGGCGCAAGCGGCGCAGGGCAGGGGCTTTTTACGTTAGATGGCGTGCCGTTATACGGCAGTTTAGCGGGACTTTTTACGTTAAGTCATTATCCCGCTGACGCACTGGGCAATGTCACGCTAACGCGCGGAGCGGGTGGTGATAAACACGGTTCGCGTACACTTGGCGGGGGAATCCATTTGAAAACCCGCGAATTCCAAAGTGGTGATAATTTCTTCCATTTCGAAGGTGGAAGTTATGACACATTGCGCGAAACCGCAGGCGGTGGAATTTCGACGGATGTAGGTGATTTTTCAGCGGTTGCAGGGCGAACTGATATTCTGAGCGGCATTTCACAAGCACGCGATGGCGTAGAACGTGATAATTATGACATGACGCACGCTTCGGGAAATTGGAAAAAGAATTTTGATCATGCCCATTTAAATGCTTCGTTATATTTTGTGCGTAGTGATGAAAATATGGATGGCCCTGCCATTTTACCGAATCGAACAGTAGGCTGGAGTGATGATAAAAAAGGGCAATTGCTTCAAGAAACATGGGTGTCTCAATTGCGCGGTGATTATGATTTAACCGATTATTGGAACAGTTCGCTTCAATTAGGCTTTACCCAAAATCGGCAAACATCGGAGGCCACGCTCATTAAACCGTTCGAGCTAACGGCGCAACTTTTTATGGTGGACTGGAAAAATACGCATCGTCTACCGCTTGATGCCAAGAATAAAAACCAAGCCCAATTCACTTGGGGGGTAAATACGCAACATCAAAACACGCCAAATGTTGTAGGTTTTTCGCAAACAATCATTAGTCCAAATGTACGCGGCGAATTGGTGCTTGGCGCATGGGAACTTGCCGCCGAAGGGCGTTTTGACCATGGTGATGATTATGGCAATCATCAAGTTTTTGCTTTGAGCGCAAACAGAGCCGTCACAAGTACGCTTAATGTCTGGGCAAACGGCGGTACAGGCTATCGGCAACCAGGTTTGACCGAACTACTCAATCCTACTTATGGCGATAAAAATTTGCGTGGTGAAAGTAGTGCTGGTGGCGAAATAGGATTGACGTGGAAACCACTGCCCGAAAGCGAACTTAAAATCAGCGGCTATTATCAAAATTATCAAGATCTGATTGTGTTGCAATTAAATCCCAAGACAGGCGTGTCAAAAACCGCCAATGTCAATGAATCGGATGTTTTTGGCGCACAATTCCAAGCATCACATCACTGGTCAAAAATCTGGGAAACTGGCTTAAATTATGGTTACATGGATGCACGAAATGCCCAAACTCATTTAAAAATTGCCATCCGCCCTGAGCATCAAGGTGTTTTTTGGAATGAAATAAAATTGCTGGATCCGTTAAAGTTGCGCGTGGAATTGAATGCACGCAGCAGCTACTTTTTCGATGGGGCAAATACGCGACAATCGGATTCTGCGCCACGTTTCAATGCTTTGCTCAAATATCAGCTCACACCGAAAACCGAATTGTATTTGCGTGGTGAAAATCTCAATAATAATCGTAGTCCTGAACTGGGTGAACGCTTTAACTTCAATGGCACATCGGTTTATGCTGGTTTTCGCACAGGCTTTTAAACTTCATTAGGGCGTATTGCGTACGCCCACAACACGATAACACCGTCATCATCAGTTCGTTTTTTAATCCGAAAACGGCTAAACTCCGCATAAAACTACTCAATCCCATTTGTTTGTAAAACAACAAGCATGGTTTTGTGAAAAACCGATAAATCCTAAAAGACTGGTGAGTACGTTGTGTCATTATGTAAATGTGAAAGAGCATTAAATTTCAGCCTTATTTTGAGTCTGATTTTTAGCATTTTTTTTGTGCTGCCCGTTTTTGCCACAGGAAACGGGCTAGATATGAGTGAACTTGGGCAAACGCCAGTTTCTCTCACGCCTTACTTTTCAATTTTTAATGATGAAAGTGCCACGCTTTCACTACAAGATATTCAAACAAGTGACATTGCCAATCGTTTTTTTTGCGAACAAAAAAACGCCGAAGCGATAAATTTCGGTTATTCAGAAACGGCACATTGGCTACGTTTTTCGCTACAAAATTCGAGCAATCAGCCAATTGAGCGAATGCTCGAAATTAGTGAAGCGCGGCTTTCCAATGTGCAGTTTTTTCAGCCTGATGTCCAAAATAATTATTCGAGCATTACAACAGGGCTAGCGTTTCCTTTTTCAACTCGTGCGTATAAAAATCGTTATTTGGTTTTTCCCATCACGTTGCCAGCAAATTCTAAGCAAACGTATTTTTTAAGAATTAAAGGGAAAACCGCAACTATCGTTCCCGCAAAATTATGGACAACGCAAGCCTTTAAAATTCACGAACGCAAAGATTATCTGATTCAAGCTTGGTACTTTGGCATGGTCAGTGCGATGGTGTTGTTTAACTTATTGTTGTTCTTGTTATTGCGTGACAGCGTTTATGTATTTTATGCCATGTCTAGTTTGAGTATTTCGCTTGTGATAGCAGCTATCAATGGCTTATTCAAAGAATTTATTGCGCCTGAATCGCTATTTTGGGCAGATAAAACGGTGCCTTATGTAACAGGTATCGCGACCATCGCCTTTTTACTTTTTATGCGTTCGATGTTGGGCATCAAAGTCACAGAACCCAAATTTGATAAAATTGTTCAATTCATCATTGGCATTTATGTCTTAATTTTATTGGCATTAACGCTTGTTCCTCTTCTTGTCCCTGTGCATTTATTGGTTGTCATTTATTTAATTCCACCGCTCATAGTGTTTGTTATTTGCATCCGTTGCATTTTTAAACGTCAGCGAAATGCTTATTTCTTTTCCATTGCTTTTTTCATATTTTTGCTGAGTACAATCGTCGTACAACTACGAAGCACGGGGTTTTTACCGACAAATTTTTTTACTATTTACGGTGTACAAATCGGTTCTGCACTTGAAGTGCAACTCATGGCAATTGCGCTTGCAGATCGCTTTAACGTCTTTCGAAAAGAAAAAGAAAATGCCCAAAAGCAATTACTTCAAGCACAACAACGCATTATGAAAAATTTACGCGAATCGGAAGTCATGCTCGAAGAACGTGTCGCACAACGCACGAAAGAATTAGAAATTGCAAACCAAAAACTTGCCGCATTAAGCATTACGGATGGTTTGACAGGCATTGCAAATCGTCGCCATTTTGACAATGTACTTGCCGTTGAATGGGAACGCGCGAGCAGACAAAATCAGCCATTAGCACTTGGGTTACTCGATGTAGATTGGTTCAAAAAATATAATGATTTTTATGGGCATCAGATGGGCGATGAATGTTTAAAAATGGTCGCAAATGTTTTAAACGAAACCATTTGCCGTACAGGTGATTTGGTAGCGCGTTATGGCGGGGAAGAATTTGTCTTTATTGCGCCTGCCACGGATAGTGAGACGGCATTAAAATTAGCCCAAAAAATTTGTTATGAATTTGAAAAACGCGCCTTACCACATGAATTATCCGATTTTGATTTTGTCAGCGTAAGTATTGGCGTGGCGGCAATTATCCCGACAGAACAATTAAAACCGCAAAACTTGATACAAATCGCCGACGAAGCACTTTATCGCGCAAAAAAAGAAGGACGTAATCGAGCTATAATGCCAAACATTATTTAACGGGTTCGTCTTTAAATTTCTATGCACATTGCGAAAATATCACTGGTAGCCATACGTTCAATAGCGCACTGTTTTATTCTAAATTTTGTTTTGAATATGTTATTTGCGACTGCCGTTTTCGCGATGGAAAATGTTTTAGATGTCAGCGAATTGAACCAAGATGCTGTTTCGCTCACCCAATACTTTTCCGTTTTAGAAGATTCAACAGCCGCTCTCACGCTTGCCGATTTGCAATTACCTGAAAATAGCCGTCGTTTCCAAACAAATTTGTCGCCTAGCGCAGCCTTGAATTATGGTTACACAACGTCTGCATATTGGTTACGATTGGCGTTGAAAAACAGCAGCGATAAACCGATTGAGCGAATGCTTGAAATGACTCAACCACTATTAGAAAGTCTTGATTTTTACTATCCCACCGAGCATTTTGGCTACCAAGCAATCGAAACAGGCTATTCAAAACCCTTTGCAAACCGTCCACATAAAAGCCGTAATTTTGTATTCCCGATTTTGATACCCGCTAACAGTGATTACGTTGTTTTTCTGCGTTTTGAAACGCCTAATAGCATTATTATCCCT
Source organism: Methylococcales bacterium (assembly GCA_028688755.1). GTDB lineage: Bacteria > Pseudomonadota > Gammaproteobacteria > Methylococcales > Methylomonadaceae > UBA10906. Next base: position 34,369 of record JAQTXN010000002.1, read on the forward strand.
TCTCATTTGTGGGAACCGAAAGCCTTTTATGCACACGAACGTGGCGACTACGTTATTCAATCCTTGTATTACGGCATCATGTTAGCAATGGTGATTATTAACTTTTTGTTATATCTGAATCTCAAGGACATCAATTATTTATTATTCACACTGTCTGTGATTTTTGGTGTTTTATCCCATATTTGTTTATCTGGCATCGGCAGTGAATTTGTTTTCGGCGATAATCCTTTTTTAGCAAAGTCAGGAACGGGCATTAGTGTCTCGTTATCTTTTATCATGCTGTTGCTGTTTGCTCGGCGAATGCTAGACACAGAAACGCTGATGCCTAAACTCGATAATTGCATTAAGTTCTTTATTGGGATGTTTTTAATTTGTGTGATTTTTTTCATTATCTCATTTCAAACTGTGGCCAAATTTGCGGCTCTTTTTCAACTCACGACAACATTTCTCTTGTTAATTATTCCGCTCATTTGTGCGTTGAAAGGTCAGCGCGGTGCTTATTTTTTTCTTGGGACTTTTGCAACACTGAGTATTTTTCTCGTATTACGATTTTTAGCTTTATTTAACGTCTTATCTATTAGTCCTTTGTTTGAATATGGCACGCTAATTGGTCAAGAAGTCGAAGTTTTTATGCTGTCGTTTGCGTTAGCGGATCGTTATAAATCGATTCATTTAGAAAAAGAAAATGCTCAACAACTGCTTGTTGAAAATTTGAAAAACTCAGAACATGTTTTAGAAATGCGCGTGCAAGAGCGAACGACTGAATTAGAAATCGCCAATCGAAAATTAAAAGCCCTTAGTAGAACCGATGGTTTAACAGGCATTGCGAATCGGCGCAATTTTGATGAAACGTTAATTGAGGAATGGCAACGCGCTAAATCGAGCAAACAATCACTCGCTCTCATGTTGCTTGATGTGGATTGGTTTAAAAAATACAACGATTTTTACGGACATCAAATGGGGGATGAATGTTTAAAAGCTGTCGCTCAGATTTTGAAAGATAATTTATCTCACAAAGGTGATTTAGTGGCGCGTTATGGCGGGGAAGAATTTGTATTTTTAATGCCTGAAACCCGTAGTGATGAAGCATTTAATGTAGCTCAAAAAATTTGCACAACTTTTCAAGTATTAGCCATGCCACATAGCGTGTCAGATTTTGGTTATGTAAGTGTAAGTATTGGCGTTGCAGTAATAACGCCGACAGAAAATGTTACACCGCATAATTTGATTCAAGTCGCTGATGAAGCCCTTTACCTCGCTAAAAATCAAGGACGAAATCGTGCCATTCTGGCAATGAATTAACGATGTTAAAACTTTTAATTTTATTTTTCCTACAATTGGGCATAACGAATGCCTTTGCCGAAGATAACGTTTTAGATGTCAGTTCGCCTAATCAATCGCCCATATCGCTAACGGAATATCTTGCTGTTTTAGAAGATTCAACAACGACACTCACACTTGCAGACGTGCAATTACCTGAAAATAACCGTCGTTTTAAAACGCATTTACCGCCCGACGAAACCTTAAATTACGGTTTTAGTTCCGCTGCGTATTGGTTGCGATTACCATTGAAAAATAGCAGCGATAAGCCTGTTGAGCGAATGTTAGAAATCAGCGACGCGCTTCTTTCAAATGTTGATTTTTATACCCCCAATTTTGATGGCACTTATTCGAGCATTCAAACAGGATTAAGATTACCATTTTCCACTCGCCCTTATAAAAACCGTTATTTTGTTTTTCCTATCGTATTGCCCGCTAATTCAACGCAACTGTTCTATCTAAGAATTAGGTCAATCACCTCAACGCGCATTCCAACAAAGTTATGGACAACGCAAGATTTTCGCATTCACGAACGTAATGACTATCAAATTCAAGCACTGTATTTTGGTATGGCGACGACCATGTTATTGTTCAACCTTTTACTTTTTTTGTTATTGCGCGATGCAATTTATTTGCGCTACATCAATTCTTGTTTTTTTATTGCATTAACCGTGTCTGCTCAGAACGGATTATTCAAGGAGTTTTTATTTCCTGATTCCACCTTTTGGATTGATAAAACAATGCCTATGTTAGGTGCGGGGCTAGTAATCACTTTTTTATTTTTTATGCGTTCAATGCTTAATACCAAAATTGTTACGCCAATAATAGATCGTGTAATTAAGATGTTTATTGCTTTTTATTTGCTCATCATCTTTGCACTCATCACCGTGCCACTCCAGATGCCCATCATGCCTATTGCCACGATATACTTGTTAACGCCGCCTTTATTCTTCATTATCTGTTTAACGTGTGTTTTAAAAAAACAACGCAATGCGTATATTTTCTCTTTTGCTTTTTTTGTATTCGTTGTTGGCACAGCCACTCACATGCTGAAAAATTTTACCGCGTTACCAACAAATATTTTTACAACTAACTCGGTACAAATTGGCTCGGCGATTGAAATGATACTTATGGCAATTGCACTTGCAGATCGCTATAAAACGATTCGATTAGAAAAAGAAAACATGCAACAACTGTTAGTTGAAACATTGCAATCCTCTGAACAAATGTTAGAAGCGAAAGTGATAGAAAGAACCAATGAACTAAAAATAACCAGTGAAAAATTAGAGCAGTTAATTGAAAAAAAGCGCGAGGACTTAGCCGAAAAAAGCCATTTTTTAGCAATGCTCACGCACGAATTAAAATCACCTATTGCAACCATTGAATTAGCTGCACAAAACATTGAACGGAATCAAAATGTTCAAATAAATCAGTTGAGCCTAAAACATATTCAAGCAGCCACACACGATATGGCAACAATTACTGAACGGTGCTTACAAGCGGATAAATTAGAACAAGCGAACCTGCCACTCAATGTGTCAACATTTCCGCTTCACACGCTAATTCATGATAGAAGAAGTCAAGGGCAATTTCTAACGCCAGACGATTCAGTACGATTACAAATTGATATTTCTCCGCAAATTCTCATCACTAGCGACCAGTTATTATGTCGAATTATCATGAGCAATCTCATCGAAAATGCGCTCAAGTATTCGCCAGCAAAAAGTTTGGTTTTCATTTCGGCAAACTATGACACGCAAAAATCTGTTTTGTTCATTTCTGTGTTTAACGAGGTGGGTAAAACGGGCAAGCCTGATGCAACAAAAATTTTTGAAAAGTATTACCGTAGTCCAGATGCTCAACGGTTACGCGGCACGGGACTTGGCTTATGGCTCGTTCAAGGGATTGCCATACAATTAGGCGGACGAGTTGATTACATAGACCACAACGACAAAGTAGAATTTCAACTATGCTTACCTCAATAACATTTGAACCGCCACTACGCATTATCGTAGTGGAGGATTACACCAGTTTGCGTGAGCAATTAGTGATTCATTTGCAAGCCGATGGGCATTGTGTACTGGGCGCAGATTCAGGTGAAGAATTAGACGAATTAGTCCAAAGTGGGGTGAAACCTGATATGTTGATATTGGATTTAAATTTACCGTTAGAAGATGGCAACAGCATTGCGAAACGAATGCGCCAGGCGTTCCCCCATATTGGAATTGTGATGCACACAGTTCGCACGTCAACCTCAGAAAAAACCAAAGGTTATTTGAGTGGCGCGGATATTTATGTCAGTAAACCCGCAAGTCCGCTTGAAATTAGTGCAGCCGTTTTAAGTTTAGGACGGCGATTAAATCGCGTTGTTGAAAATACCGCGTGGATGCTCGATATAAAAAGGCAGTTGTTATTTATAACTTGTAACCAACCTATTGCACTGCACCCCGCTGAAGTATTAACACTCAATCATTTAGCCTTAGCCCCCAATCACTTAGCAAATTCCGAACAATTATTAGAACTGTTAAAACCCATTCATTCAGACTGGGACAAAGCGAATCTTGAAGTACATTTTAGTCGGTTACGCAAGAAAATCGCCCCTTTTTTAGATGATTTACCAAGCATTAAAATGGTGCGTGGCGCGGGTTACCAACTTTGTTTTCCGTTAAAAATTCAAGCGTAGTTTTTGATTTTAATCCGTATATGTGACTGTTTTATTGCAAGAAATTGCAAGGTTCGATGTAACGCATTCTGTAAAATAATCCCAAACAATTAAAATTGTCCGTTAAAAATAGGACATTGAATAAAAATGCAAGGGTTGAGAGTATGAAAGCGTTAGTGAAAAAGATTTTTACATCCAAAAAAGCTGATGAGTTGCAGGATTCAAGTGCTACTGTTTTAGAAACAGACTCGCAAAACGAGGTATTGAAAATCACAAAACCTATGGCTAAAAGTCATAGCAAATTGCCATTGACCATTCTGAAAAAATTAGCTCCTATTCGTGATTTGCCAGATGAAGAATTGCAACTTATTGAACAAGAAGTTTCTATTTACGCGCCTGAATCCATTCTTTTCATTTTGGGTGAAAAAAGCGACAAAATGTATTATCTGCTAAAAGGTCGTATTAAATTGACCTCAGATGGTGCGGATTCTTATTACATTGACGGCAACACGGCGTTATCTAATTTACCTATTAACAGTGGAAAAATGTACGGTGCAACCGCCATCACGCAAACAGAATGCACCGTATTATCGGTTTCCCCTTCCGTTTTGCATTGGTGGATAAATGAAAGCAAAGTAAAAACAAACAATGACCCCATTGATTTACTTGATTTTTCATTACCTAAAGAAGTGCCAGTTACGCAGTTTTTTCAGAATTTATCGCTTGCTTGTCGAGAAAATAAATTAAGTTTGCCAACGCTTCCACAAGTTGCCATCCAACTGCGTAAAGCGATGAGCGAAGATATTGGCATTGATGAAGCCGTAAAAATTATTCAACTTGATGTCATCGTGGTGACGCGCCTGATTCAACTCGCAAACAGTGCGCTGTATGCGTCTTTAAAACCTGTAACCAATTGCCACGATGCGGTTGCTCGTTTGGGATTAAAAGCGACGAATCAATTAGTCATGAGCATTAGCGTCAAACAATTATTTCAAAGCAAATCGCCAGAATTCATTTTAAAAATGAAATACTTGTGGCAAAAAAGCGTACACGTTTCGAGTTTGAGTTTTGTGCTTGCACAAGAATCAGGTGTTGTCAGTCCAGAAGATGCGTTACTTGCGGGGTTAATTTGCGATATTGGCGCGATCCCATTACTGAATTTTGCTGAAAAGAATCATGAAGACGCGCCGAGTTTGGATGAATTACAAAATGCGATGCCTTATTTGAATCCAGAGATGGGAGCATTTGTTTTGCAACAATTGAAGTTTTCTGATGAATTAAGTGAAATTCCAAAACACGGCGAAAATTGGTTTTACGAAAGTGGGCAAGAAGAATTGACCTTAACGGATATTGTTATTTTGGCAAAATTCCACAGTTATTTAGGAACAGAACAGGCAAAAAATTTACCCTATATCAACGCTATTCCTGCTTACACAAAACTCAAAAATAAAAAATTAAGCCCTGACTTTTCTCTCGATGTAGTGTCGAAAGCGCAGCAACGCATTCGCTCGGCAATGGAAGTTTTTGCGTGATATTTCACTAATAGAAAATAGGGGCAGACTTATGTATCTGCCCCACACTTCATCATTTAACCACTTCTTTCCAATTTAACTGTCCACGATTTCCAACTGTTCCGCTAGAGAAACAGTGATTGACGTTTGAAATGTTCACATTTGTTAACGTCGCATTCAACACTGTTCCAAATACCTGAGCATTAGTGATTGTGCCACTGACAATATCGCCCGCATCAAGGCGAGTTTCGCCATTAACGCTGGTGGTGCGGGCATTCTCAATCACAGCATTCGTTAACGTGCCACGAATGCGTCGCCCTTTGGTTAATACATCGTTTGCAATGGCACCTTGATAGATTCCCGTAGCGATACTACCGCGTACTGGCTTATTTTCGTTATTTGCACCTGCGGTTATCATGCCGCCAGTAATTGTGCCAGTCGTGTTGCCGCCTTTCACGGTAATGTAAGAGCCATTCGCCTTTAAATTTCCAGAGCTATCAATATAGTCAACGGCAGTATCAATGAAAACATCGGCAAGCGTCACATTGGTTAATTTAACAGGCGTTGCTTGATTCCCGCCTGTAATCGTCGCATTGCTAATATCCATTTGCCCGCCAGCCAATTTGACACCGTATTTAATTTTTAATTTCGATTGGCTGCCATCAGGCTTCACGTCTAAAGGTGTGCTTAAATCAAGCGATTGCGAGGTTGTTGCATTGGCAAGTCGTACTCGTTTAATGGTTAAACCTGTTAATTGTTCGTTGGCGTATTTTTTCCCACCATCATCACAAGTTTGCACTTCGCTGGTGATAGCTTCATAAGCCTTAGCCGTTGGATCAGAAGGTAAGGGAATACATTCTTCTCCTGCATTTGGATTCACACATTTAGTTTGTGGGTCATTTGGCAACGGCTTAGCATCGGATGAAGGTGTACATTTCCCCAAATAATATGACGGACTTTCTTGATTAACATCCCACTCAGAAACCGAAATCATTTGATCGCTAGGCGTTTGGTTTTTGTTGCAAATATCGATGGCAATTTCTAATTCGTCTTTGCTGGTATCAACACCTGTATTGCCTGTCGCAATCACATCATAAATTCCTGGTTTCAGGTCAATTGCTGGGGTAAATGCCCAAAAGCCATTTTCAGTAATACTCACAGGCGTTGCTTCAACTACCACGTTATAACTTTCATTTGAGGTTGATTTTTTAGCCAATGAAATTGTCAGCGAGGTACTTTGCCCCGCAGAACCTGTGATAACGGGTCTTGCCGTGCTTGTTTTCAACGGGTTCACAGTCGGTAAAAATGATTCTGAAGTAGGCATATCCTCGCATTCATCATCGTCAAGTTGTTGACCAACAGGACATGAACACGCGCCATTAACAAGCAATTGCCCAGTGGGACAGGTTATTGTTGTGCAAATGCCATTAACAAGTGATTGTCCTGATGGACACGTTTTTGTACAAACGCCACCGATTAACACTTGTCCAGAGGGACAAACCGTTGTACATACATTATTGACAAACGATTGACCTGTCGGACAAACACATCCATCTTGAGCTGCGTTTAAAACTTGTCCACCTGTACAGCTAGGCGGCGTGATACACGCTTCTCCTGTGTCATCCGCCACAAAACCTGTTGGGCAAGTTTCACATTGGTTAGTTTGATTATTAAGTATTTGATTCTCAGCACAAATCTCTGGTGTTTCTGTTGAACCATCACATTTACCATTGATATAAAATTCGTCGGCGAGTTTTTTGCCGCTAGCTTTGTGTTTGCTATGTCCATTTAATCCGTTGATAGATATGTTAATTACAACGTAACCGCCGTTACCCTTTCGGTGACAAATGCGAACTTTTGCCCCCCCATCTGTTAATGCAGCAGCGGGAATAGGGGCAACATCTTGTGTCCAAACAAACGCCCCCGCGTTCACGGGTAGCAAAAATGTCATTAACAAAATAAGGAAGAAAAATGTATTTTTCATATTCATTTGATTACCTCTTTTAGTCTGTGCAAAAAATGGGGTACCGATTGAATCCAAAATAGATTTTGTTAGTTCACGATGGAACCGTTATTATTTCGCCCCACAGAATTATCAAATTCTTTTTTAAGTGCGAAAATGGCTTCAACAACCGCATTTGAGGCGTATTCAAAAGCAGAGGAAGATTCGGTTAATCGTGATGCGGCATCGTAGCGTTTTGCGTTGATGTATTCGGCAACTTTACTTGCCTGAAGATGAAAATCGGAGTTCTTTTTTCGTAAGTCGTAATAGCTTTGCAGTTTTGCGACATGTGGATGTGAAGCGTCGTCATGTAACCAATGACCCAAATCTGAAAGACTTCCATTAAGCATTTCACTGATGTCTAACGTTTCTTTATTGGTAATGGCGTTGTATATCCTTTCTTTCCAAAAAGCATGGCTTGCTATCAGAATGTGATGATCGTCAGCACGCCGAAACTTAATCGGAACGAGATTTTTTACAGGAAGAGTAAGAATCTCTTTTCGTTTTTCATCCATAATTTTTACCTGTTGCTATGTTTAGCGAAGTAGATGTTTTCGGCATTGTCATGCAAAACCTGTTACTAAATCAAACATTGGATAAATTTTCTCGTTCAATTTCTTCAATTGAATCCGAAAAAGTCTAACACTGCGTATGTTACATTTTAAAAACTAACGTTACGCAACAATGAAACGTAAAAACGTAGTAAAAACGTAGGGGCGAATCATATTCGCCCACCAATACTCGAATGTTTCAAATGTCGGCGTTGCGTGAATACTTGGGCGAATATGATTCGCCCCTACAAAACGTTGCGTAACATCAGTTAAAAACGTAAATTTCAGCCATAAATTTTAGAAATCATAACAACTTCAATGATTGAAAAACTCCTCACCACACAGGGCGAATTCGCCTTACAACGCTTGCCAAAAGAAAGCCACGAATCGTTACGCGCTTGGGATGCCGCTGATGAATACGTTTTGCAACATATCGAAACATTGAACTTACCAAAGACAACGCATGTTTTAATTCTAAACGACAGTTTTGGTGCGTTAGCTTGTGCGTTGCATTTATTTCAACCATACGCACTTTCAGATTCGTATCTTTCGCAACAAGCCACACGTTTGAATTTAGCGGCAAATAATTTGCCTGAATCGTCAGTAACACTTCTTAAAAGTGTTGACGTGTTGCCTCACGTTTTTGACTTGGTGATTATCAAAGTCCCAAAAACCTTGGCGTTATTTGAATTTCAGCTATTGCAACTGCGCTCGCATATTAACGAAAACACGCAAATCATTGCCTTGGGCATGATTAAAATTTTAACGCCGAGTGTTTGGCAAATGCTCGAACGTATTATTGGTAAAACGCAAACTTCGCTGGCACAAAAAAAAGCCCGTTTGATTTTCGCAACGCTTGATTCTGATTTGTCGCCGCCACAAAATCCGTATCCGATTCGGTATATTTTGGAAAATACCGATTATGAAATTAGCAACCACGCGAATGTTTTTTCGCGCGAAAAACTCGATATTGGGACGCGATTTTTTCTTGAGCATTTGCCAAAATCAGACAAATATCGTGACATTATCGACTTGGGTTGTGGCAATGGAATTGTGGGTTTGATGGCGGCACAAAAAAATCCAACTGCAACGATTCATTTTGTTGATGAATCTTTTATGGCAATCGAATCGGCGCGGGAAAATTTTGAAAAAGCATTTAAAAATCGAATCGCACACTTTCACGTTGGCAATTGTTTAACCGATTTTACGGAAAATTCGGCAGATTTGGTTTTGTGCAATCCGCCGTTTCATCAACAACATGTTATTGGTGATTTCATCGCGCAAACGATGTTTAAACAAGCAAAAAACGCGTTACGCCAACATGGTGAATTGCTCGTGATTGGTAATCGTCACTTGAATTATGGCGTGTCGTTGTCGCGTATTTTTGGGAAAGCGAATGTGAAACTGCTCGCGCAAAATAACAAATTTCAAGTCTGGCAAGCGCGATTATTGCGCGAGTAATTTTTGCATCATTTGCTTTGCTTGCGCGACGTAACCGCCACCGAATAAATTGACGTGATTTAAGATGTGATAAAGGTTGTAGAGGTTTTTGCGCGTATTATAACCAGCGTCAAGTTGCCACACATCGTTATACGCCGCGTAAAAATTTTGGGAAAAACCATCAAATAATTCGGTCATCGCTAAATCTGTTTCACGATCGCCAAAGTAACACGCTGGGTCAAACATTACAGGCTGGTTTTGCTCAGTTGTCGCGGCATTTCCGCCCCACAAATCGCCATGCAAAAGTGAAGGCTGCGGCGAGTAATCAATGAAAAAGTCATTTAATCGTTCAGATAATTTTTCGCCTAAAACTTGTAATTGCGAGCTATAACCTTTTTGCGCGGCAAGTTGTAATTGAAAACCTAAACGTTTTTCACGCCAAAAAGTTACCCAATCATCTGTTCGTGCATTTTTTTGTGGCGTTGAACCAATCGTATTGTCGATTTGCCAACCAAAAAAAGGTTGTTTTAGCCGATGTAATTGTGCGAGTTGCTCGCCAAATACATGTTCTGATTGTGGCGTAGTGCGTTTTAATTCCAGAAATTCTAAAACCAAAAAACTGCTATTTGCCGTTTGACCAAACATAATTGGCTGTGGCACTTTTACGGTTTTGGTTTGCGCTAACGCATTCAAACCTGCAAATTCAGCGGCGAACATTTCGACTAAATCGACGCGATTGAGCTTCACAAAATAACGTGCCGACGCACCGTGTAATAAATATGCACGGTTAATATCACCGCCCGAAATGGGTTTTGATGTTTGAATTTCAAACGGCGTGCCTGTTGCATCACTGATTTGCTGCGCGATTTCTGAAAAATTATTTGGCAACGTATTCATCTTTTTCTCGTGGTAAATTCATTTCATTTTTTGAGGCGTTTTTATGAATCAAGCCCCTTCTTTATTACGCCAATTTTTGCCTGTTATTAGTTTCGTATTGCTGTTGTGGCTGAGTTTTTTGGTGCTACGCGAATTTATGCTAACACTTGCATGGGCATTTATTGTTGCCTATGTGTTGTGGTCGCCTTATCAAAAATTGACGAACTATTTTAACGGCAATAAATCATTAAGCGCAGGCTTCTTAACAGGTGCAATGACAATCCTCATTTTGATTATCGCCTACGTTCTACTCCATTTATTACAAAACGAAATGACACGCGCGTATTCGTTTTTGGTCATAAATTTTAATCAATCCACAACTGAGTTGCCGCCATTCATCCAAAACGTGCCTTACATTGGCGAGTATTTGCAAAATCATATCAATGACTTACTCGAGAATCGCGTGGCGTTAAATGAAAAATTACTTGAATGGGCAAAAATCGGTTTGAGCGAAACCGCGCATTTATTAAAAAGTTTCGGTCAATACTTAATTAAATTGTGTTTCGTGTTAATAACGGTATTTTTTTGTTTTCGAGACGGCGAAAGTTGGCTCACGCAATTGCAAATTGGCACAGTGCATTTTTTGAATGATAAAAATAACGTGTATTTACAAACAGCAGGCGATACAGCTCGCGCCGTCGTTTATGGTTTGGTTTTAGCCGCGTTAGGGCAGGGGACAGTGGCAGGAATTGGCTATGCCGTTGCGGGAGTGAGTACGCCTGTTTTACTTGGTGCATTGACGGCTTTTTTAGCGTTAATTCCAATGGGTGCGACGTTAGTTTGGTTGCCAATAAGTTTCATGTTGCTTATCAATAATGAATTCATTGCAGGCGTGGGTTTGCTTGCGTGGGGATTTTTAGCAATTAGTACCGTCGATAATGTCATTCGACCACTCGTCATTTGCGGGGCAGGGCAAACGCCGTTTTTAATTGTGCTATTTGGTATTTTTGGTGGCTTAACTGCTTTTGGGGCAGTGGGTTTATTTTTAGGACCTATCATCTTGGCAGTATTACTTGCTGTTTGGCGAGAATGTTTTCGCTCATTATCCAACATAGATTTGTAACATCTGGTCATAATTCAAAAAATCACTGTTTTCGCTTGCTAACCTGTGCCTATTCTGCTAAAAATGCGCGGTTTTAAATCTTGCCACCTTTTAGGAGTTATTGATGACAGAAAATGTCCAAGCCCATGCCTCGCCATTTAGTTTCACCCCGTATCAAGAAAAAGAGGGCGAAGAGTATATGAATGAAATTCAACTCGAACATTTTTCAGGAATTTTACATAACTGGAAAAAAGAGTTGATGCACGAAGTAGATCGCACCGTTGTTCACATGAAAGACGAAGCGGCAAATTTCCCCGACCCTAACGACCGCGCCACACAAGAATCTGAATTTAGTTTAGAACTTCGCACTCGTGATCGTGAACGCCGTTTAATCAAAAAAATCGATGACGCGCTCAAAGATATTGAATCAGGTGATTACGGTTATTGTGAAACGTGTGGTATTGAAATTGGTATTCGTCGTTTAGAAGCTCGCCCAACGGCGACACTTTGCATTGATTGCAAAACGCTAGACGAAATTCGTGAAAAACAAATGGGCTAATGCACGCCTCGCGTTATACCAGTCGGTTCGCGCCTTCACCGACTGGACATTTGCATTTAGGTTCAGTTTATACCGCTCTTGCGAGTTTTCTTGATGCCAAAGCCAATCAAGGTTTTTGGCAACTTCGATTTGATGATTTAGACACGCCACGCAATGTTACAGGCGCAACCACCAACATTTTAAAAACGCTCGAAACGCTCGGATTGCATTGGGATGGTGAGGTGGATTATCAAAGTTTGCATCTTGATGAATATCACGCCGTTTTAGAAAATCTCCTCTTCGAGGGAAAAATTTACCGCTGCAAATGTTCCCGCAAAGATTTAACTCCTATTTACGCGCAAACCTGCCGTAATCAACATATCCCCGCCAACATTCCCCATTCGTTACGCATTAAAACCGATGCACGAGAAATAAGTTTTAACGACGGTTTGCAAGGTCACATTTCACACAATTTAGCTGAGCAACATGGCGACTTCATTTTGAAACGACGCGACAATATCGTTGCATACCAATTTGCCGTTGTCCTTGATGATTTTCGGCAAAATATCAATCATGTCGTGCGCGGCATGGATTTGCTCCATGAAACACCAAAGCAAATTTTCTTGCAGCAGGTTTTAAATTTACCCACGCCCAATTACGTCCATGTGCCAATTCTAGTAAATGAAAAAGGCGAAAAACTCAGCAAACAAACACTCGCTGCTGCTGTCGATTTAACAGCTCCGAATTTGGTTTTATTCAACTTACTTCAATTACTAAATCAAAATCCACCACCAGCATTACAAGCTGAAAATGTAGAAACTATTTTGAAATGGGGAATTGAAAATTGGCAACTCGCGCAAGTGCGTTGATAGTTAAGCTAACGGGCATCGGTTTTACGACGACGTTGTGATTGAGTTGGAACCGTTATTTTTTTAACAAAAAACTTCCGCAATTCCTCCAAAATCAGCATCACAAATGCCAGTGGAATAATGACTAGCCATGTCATTGCATCCAGCGGGGCTGTGCCAAAAACAAAATTCCCCCAAGGCGTGTAGTCAATAAAAATCATCAAGGCAATTTCAAGCAAAATGCCCCACAAAATAATCGGATTATCAAATAATTTTCCCTGAAAAATGGAATGTGTCGGAATCTTGCACAAAAACACATTCACAATTTGCGTGATAATAATCGCGCTAAAACACGCTGTTGTCGCTTCCAAATAAAGCGGAGAATTCATGACTAACTCGTTTCCCCATTTCCACGCGCCAGTGTGCAATACAAAGAAATACGCCCCCATTGCAACAATCGCTTCAAAAACGCCTAAGAAAAAATAGGCTCGAAACAATAATTTCCAATCCAGCAAACGTTCACCATAAGGACGGGGTGGTTTGGACATACTTTCTGGTTCGGGTTTGCTTGAACCTAAACCCAATGCTGGCACCATATCTGTCCCTAAATCAATGGCGAGAATCTGAATAATTGTCAGCGGCAAGGGAATTTTAAATAATGCAAATAGCAAATACGGCACAATTTCGGGGATATTTGACGACAAAATATAGGTTAAAAATTTACGGATATTTTCATAAACGGCTCTGCCTTCTTCAATGGCGGCAATGATGCTAGCGAAATTATCATCAAGCAAAATCATATCCGCCGCTTCTTTGGCAACGTCTGTGCCACTGATGCCCATTGCAATGCCAATATCAGCAAGTTTCAAGGCAGGCGCATCATTCACGCCATCACCAGTGACTGCAACAATGTGATTCTTCTTTTTTAACGCAGCGACAATTAGCATTTTTTGGTCTGCGGCAACTCGGGCAAAAATAATATCTGGGGCATCTAACGCCAAACGCAATTGCGTTTCGGATAATTTGCGTAATTTATCCCCCGTAATGACCACAGGATTATCTGATAACACTTGCCCGATTTGTTTGCCAATAGCGACGGCGGTATGTGGATGATCGCCCGTAACCATAATAACTTTGATGCCAGCGGCATGACATTTTTGCATTGCCTCGGCAACTTCTGGGCGTGGTGGATCTTCCAAACCAACCAACCCGCAAAACGTTAATTCATTTTCTTGTGATTCACTGTTATGCCCTTCGTCGATTTCGCGCCACGCAAACGCCAACACGCGCAACCCTTTGTCCGCCATTTGTTCTTGCGCTCGAATGATTTTTTGTCGTTCTTGCGCGGTCATGTCTAAAATTTTGCCGTCATCTTGCAAGTGGGTACAAAGTGGTAAAACCGTTTCAACTGCACCTTTGCAATATAAAACCACATTTTTTGGCGTTTGATGAATCGTTGAAAGTCGTTTGCGGTCGGTATCAAAAGCGACTTCGTTAATTTTTGGATAGGTGATTTTTTCACCCAAACAGGTTTTTCCCATGTGAACTAACGCCAATTCCATCGGGTCGCCACATGCTTGCCATTGCCCGTTCGTCATCGTTTCTTTGAGACTTTGGCAAAGCAACGCATTTTCAAAAAATCGCCGTTGGCTTTCCACAATTTCAGGTTCTCGTGCCAACTGAATGGGCGTAAAAAATCGGTCTTGCAAATAAATGGTTCGGACTGACATTTTATTTTGCGTGAGCGTTCCCGTTTTATCCGTGCAAATCACGGTAGCAGAGCCTAACGCTTCAACCGAAGGCAAATGGCGAATCAGGGCATTACGTTTTGCCATACGCTGCGTTGCCATTGCAAGCGACAACGTCACCGTTGGCAATAAACCTTCTGGAACGTTGGCGACAATAATCCCAATGGCAAACATAAAATTTGCCCAAAATGACATGCCAACGCTGTGTCCAATAATGAAAAAAATCACGCCGAGCGACACCGCTAAAATCGCAATAATACGGCTCAAACGCATAATTTCACGTTGCAAAGGCGATTCAGTTTTCACCGCTGTTTGTGTTAAATGAGCAATTTTGCCAAATTCCGTGTGCATGCCTGTAGCAAACACTAACGCGCGACCTTCGCCCGAAACCACCGATGTTCCCGCTAACAGCGTATTTCGCGAATGCTCTAAACTTTCTTCATTTGACGGCGCAGCATCACGCGCTTGAGGTAGCGATTCGCCTGTCACCGTTGCATTATTTACCCGAAGTGAAAACGCCTCAAGCAAACGACAATCAGCAGGAACATTGTCGCCTTCTTGCAAAACCAAAATATCACCAGGTACTAATTCAGCGGCAAAAATTTGTTGAATCACATTGTCTCGCAAGACCTTAACGTAACTCGGTAACAATTTTTGCAACGCGCTAATCGCACGCTCGGCGCGAAATTGTTGCCAAAAAGAAAATACGCCGTTGATGAAAATTACGCCCAAAATCGCATAACCGAGCATTTGCATCCCTTCGCCTGGTTGTTGTGATTCGGCGAAAAAAGCCAAGCCTGCTGCTAGCCATAAAATCAGAGCAAAAAAATGAATGAATTCTTTAGCAAATCGCCACAACAGCGATTCGCCACGCACCACATCAATTTGATTTTTGCCGTATTCTTTTAACCGTTTGCCAACTTCGCTCTCAGTTAAACCAGAATGCCGACTGTGCAAACTAGCAAGTGCGTCTTCAACTTCAAATTGATGAATTTTCATGTTTTTTGCCTATTTTAATTGGTGAAATCCACTTCAATAACGCTTGATACAAATCATCGGGGTAAATCGGTTTAGCTAAATAATCATTCATGCCTGCTTCAAGGCATTTGTCTTTGTCTTGTGATAGGGCATTTGCTGTCATGGCGATAATTGGCAAGTCATTCAACGCAGGATTTTTACGCATTTCAATGGCTGCACTCACCCCGTCCATAATCGGCATTTGCATATCCATCAGCACAATATCGAAATGACGAGTAGTGACAATTTCGACGGCTTCTTTGCCATCATTTACCATGCAAATATCAAAGTCACAATTAGCGAGCAATCCTTGCAAAACTTGTTGGTTAAAATCATTGTCTTCAACAACCAAAATCGCTGCGCCCGAAATCGTTTTTAAGGCTTCTTTGCAATTTATCACGCCTATTTTTCGAGCGTTTAAACACCCGTTTGATTTTTCTAATTGTGCGGTGAACCAAAAAATACTGCCTTTGCCAATCTGACTTTCAACACCCACATCGCCATTCATTAAATTGGCGAGTTGTTTTGAAATGGCTAACCCCAAACCTGTCCCGCCATATTTTCGAGACGTTGAATTGTCTGCTTGTTGGAATGATTGAAATAAACTTGCTTGCGCTTCGCTGGTTAAACCAATTCCCGTGTCACGCACGGAAAATTTTAAAAATACCGTCTTGTCCGTTTCATCTAGCACTTGCACGCTTACTGAAATACCGCCGTTTTCGGTAAATTTAATCGCATTACCAACGTAGTTAACTAAAATTTGTCCTAAGCGCAAGGCATCGCCATTGAGTGTTTTCGGGACGCGCGGCTCAATGTCAAAAAATAATTTCAATCCTTTATCCGCCGCCTTTGCCGCCGTCAAATTTTTAAGGTTTTCAATCACATCGTCGAATGCAAATTCTTCATGAGCAACAGATAATTTGCCCGCTTCAATTTTTGAAAAATCGAGTACTTCGTTAAGGATGCCAAGCAAGTGATTACTTGAAAGCTGAATTTTTGAAAGGTAATCGTGCTGTTTTGGGGTTAAATCGGTCTGCATTGCCAAATATGAAAGCCCAATAATCGCATTCATTG
>JAQTXN010000222.1 GCA_028688755.1 Methylococcales bacterium
ACGCTCTTCCGATCTGGAGGCGACGAGTATTTAAGATATTGTTTTGTTTTATATTATTCATGAAATTTGTATTTTTAACGATGACAACTAATAAAGATTTTTGGATAAATTCAAGATAAAACGTTGCTGTCAACCAACCACAATCATTATCGAATTTAATACCAGATAACAAAAAACGTTACTCCAAAATATAGCTTTCTAAATCATCCATATTCTTGACAGCCATTTCTGAAATCGCAAACCCACTCGCTGCGATTCCTGCTTTTTCAACGCTATTTTTTTTCCCTGAAATTAACGGATGCCATGCAAAAAGTGGCTTTTCCTCATGCAATAATCTGTATGCACACGTTTTAGGTAGCCAATCGTATTGATAAAAATCCACATCGCGCAAATTCATACAATCTGGCACAAGCTGTGTACGTTGCGTATATTTTGTGCAATGACAGTTTTTCAAATTGAGCAATTTACAGGCAACGCTGGTCGTGTAAATATCGCCTGTGTCTTCGTCTTCAAGTTTATGTAAACAACATTGTCCACAACCATCACAGAGCGATTCCCATTCTTCGCCGCTCATTTCAGATAACGTTTTTATTTCCCAAAATTTACTCATTGCCAAAGCTCCCAAATGGGTTTGACTTTTTCGGGCAACGGGGCAAGTTTTCCAAGTTCGAGCCATTGATTTGTCGGGCTGTGAAAATCCGAACCCATTGACCCTGCGAGTTCAAATTGCATTGCGTAATTGGCTAACACTCGCATTTCGTCTGGATTATAACGTCCCGTAACAACTTCTATGCCCTGCCCTCCAGCATTCTTAAACACACTTAATAATTTTTTTAAGCGTGTTGCTGTCAATTTATAACGAAGTGGATGTGCTAAAACAGCTACGCCACCTGCTGCGTAAATAGCCTGTACAGCCGTTTCCAATGGTGTCCAAACTGTTGAAACATACGCCGCTTTTCCATCACCTAAATAACGATCAAACGCTTCTGAAATACTTGAAACGTATGCTTGAGAGACCAAAAAATTTGCAAAATGCACGCGAGTAATCATTTCATTACTAGCAACTTTTTGTACCGATTCAAGTGCGTTTGAAATCCCTTTTTTGGCTAATTTTTGGGAAATTTTTTCAGCGCGTTCGGTTCTCATAATATGTAGTTGTGCAATTACATTTTGTAATGTGCTATTTTCGGGATCAATATTCAAACCAACAATGTGAATACCTAATTTTTCCCATTGCGCGGAAATCTCAATACCGTTAATTAACGTTATGCCAAGTAAATTTGCACACGTTTGAGCTTCAAAAATTCCTGAGGTTGTATCGTGATCAGTGATAGCAAGTATTGTTACGCCATTTTCCGCCGCGCGTTTAACTAAATCAGTTGGCGATAATGCACCATCTGAGGCGGTGGAATGGCAATGTAAATCGTAAAATTGTGTCATTTTCTCGTATTTTTAGGATGGCAACTGTCAAGATAACAGGCTTATAATCGGCACATTATAAAGTTTTTACGGAATTGAAGGCGCAGATGTTTAATTCACGCGGTTTTACGTTGATTGAAGTGTTAATTTCAATGGTGATTTTAGCGATTGGTTTGCTTGGACTTGCCGCTATGCAAGGGATTTCTCTGCGCGATAATCAAGATGCTTATAATTATCAACAAGCCACGTTGCTTGCGTATGAAATGCAAGATCGAATTAAAGGGAATAGCGATTATTGGAAAAGTAATATCCCCAGCCAAAACAAAGGTAATGAATGCAATGAGGTCAGTGATAATTGCACAGCCGCAATGTTAGCGGCTTACGACTATTGGTATTGGAAAAATAGTGTTGAAACCATTTTACCCGTTCCTAAAACAGGAAATACTGTTGAAATTAAATCCAGTGTTGGAATGAACAATGGTGGTTGCAAAGGAACTTACACAACATCACTTTGTTTAATAACAAGATGGGCGCGAACAAATAACAAAGATACCAATCAATCATCAAAATTAGCCGATACGGCAACATTTTATTTAGAGGTTACGCCATGATTAGAAAGCAGCTTGGTTTAACAATGATTGAACTCTTGGTGAGTATGATGCTTGGCTTAGGCCTTGTGGCTGGTATTGGACAATTATTTGTGCAATCACAAAAAAGTTTTGCCTTACAACGTAATTTAAGTGACATGATGGACGATGCCACTTTTGCTTTAGAAGACTTAGCAAAAGGAATTTTATTGGCGGGTTATTCTGAAACGGGTACAAACTTTAATTGTGAAAAAATAACCATAACAAAACTTTCAGATTCATCTACAACGATCCCCTTTAATTCTTGCGATTATTCTACTGATACACTAAAACTAGCAGATAGCTTATCTGATGTTTTAGGGTCGGGTTTAGCGTTAAATTGCTCTACAACAACTAATACAACCACTAACGAACAGCCAGCTACTGGAACGACACCAGCCATTCCTGCAACCCTCAGTACAACAACTCAAACAACAAAATGTGAAACCATTAAAGGAACAGATACCAGTCTTGTTTATCGTTTTAAATTAGACGCGACCAAAAGCCAAGAAAATAACTCTGTTTGTATTGTTAATTCCTATGTTATTCAAGATGTTGTGCCTGTTTATGTCTTTTATAAAGATAGTGATAAATCTTTATCTTGTACGTCGAAAAGTGCTTCTCAGCCAATGATTTCAGAGGTTCAAAAATTGGAATTCCGCTATGGTATTCATGACAAAGTAACAGACACGTTTTATTACACAAAAGCAGCTGATGTGACTGATTGGAAAAAAGTATTTGCGGTTAAGGTATTTCT
>JAQTXN010000223.1 GCA_028688755.1 Methylococcales bacterium
TGAAAAACCCACGCTGTTTTTGGCAGGGCAAAACTCAAAATACATTCCGTCAGGCAGCACGCAACTTTTATTTCCGAGGGCGCATATAGTGACAATTCCCAACGCAGAGCATTGGATTCACGTTCAAAATCCTAATGCGTTTTTAGCAGCCATTACTCACTTTTTATTATGAATAAATCACTGATTTTTTTGTTAATCGCTCAATTTTTATCAGCATTTGCAGATAACGCGATTTTGTTCACGGTGATTGCGCTTGTAATGCACGCTCAAACGCCTGAGACATGGTACGTCCCAGCATTGCAAAGTTCATTTTTAGTTGCCTTCGTTGTCCTTGCACCTTGGACAGGAACGCTAGCGGATAATTTTCCGAAAGCGCGAGTGTTAATTGCTGCAAATTTGTTAAAAGCTAGTGGTGCAATTTTATTATTTTTGAACGTTGAACCGTTGATTGCGTATGCAATTGTGGGTAGTGGTGCGGCAATTTATAGTCCCGCAAAATACGGTATTTTGCCTGAACTCGTTAAACACGATGAACTTGTAAAAGCTAATGGCTGGATTGAAGGTTCGACAATTTTGGCGATTTTGCTTGGCATGGTAATTGGCGCAAAAGTCGCTGATTTTTCAATTCAAATTGCGTTATTTGGCACAATTGGGTTATTTCTGGTTTCGTCGGGATTTGCATGGTTGCTTGGTTTAAAGCAAACAACCATGCGAGTTAGCCCCCTTTCAAAGGGGGGAGAAAATCTGTCTTCAGTTCGAGAATTTTTTGCCAAAATTAGTCAATTTTTCGCGCATGAACGCGCTCGATTTGTGATTTTAGGCGGCTCGTTATTTTGGGCAAGTGCCGCAACGTTGCGCGTAATTTTAGTCGCATGGTCGCCGCAAGTATTGAATTTACATAGCGCAACAGACATCGCGCAACTGACGTTGTTTTTAGCCATTGGCATTATTATCGGTTCGGCAATTGTTCCGCGTTTGATTCCACTTGAACATTTGCGTCGCGCCCGATTCGCGGCTTATGCAATGGCGTTGCTGATTATCGCGCTCAGTTTTACTGTGGAAATTTGGACAGCTCGAAGTGTTTTATTTCTGATTGGCATTATGGGCGGTATGTTTATTGTTCCGATAAACGCCGCGTTGCAAGAATTAGGACAACAAACCATCGGTAGCGGAAAAGCCATTGCGCTACAAGGATTTTTTCAAAATGTGGCGATGTTGCTTGCAGTGGGAAGCTACAGTTTTGCTGCGTCACAGAAAATAAATTCGATTGCAGCAATGCTATTTTTAGGCATTGCACTTTTCGTTTCAGCAGTGATTGTTGCATTTAAATTGCCGCGTGATTCGTCATAATCATTCGAGCCAAATCGCTATTTTTATCGATTTCCACAGGCAGTTTTGTCAAAAATTCGCAAGCGGGTTGTAATTCGTTTAATCGAGAAATTTGCTCTGCACGTTGCTTTTCAAATTGTGAAATTGCTAAATTTACCGAGTGATTTAAACTTTCTAAACCTTGTGAAATGCCTTTTTGCAAACCACGCAACGCGCATTTTTCAAGCGATGGTTGGCATTTTTTCAAAATAAAAAATGGCACAAGCCACGACAAACCACACAGTAAAACGCTATGAATGGCAAAATCGAGATTCAAATAATGGTCATGCGTTAAATTACTTTCGTAATAACCGTCCACCACTTGAAAACCTACCCAACTCATCGCTGTGAGTGGTAACAAAATTTCTGCAATTGCAAAAAATTTCAACAAACCCCGTTGAAATGCGTTGCCACGTTGCGCTAAAGCTTGGCGCGTGTGGAGTTCAACTTGCGTTGAAAATTGTTTTATTGCGGTTTCTCGTAATTTCAAAAGTTGCATTTCAAGCGGCGCGATTGGCAAATTCAAATTTTGTGCGTCAATGGTCAAATTATTTAGAACGTCATCGAATTGTGTTTGCGCGAAATCGTCCCACAAATTGATTTCGCCCGATTTCTCCATCATCGCGCGTTGCGCGAAATATTCAGCTAACGGTTTTAAACGCCACGCAAAACTTTGTTGCAGTTGTGTGGCGGTATGTTTCCAATTTTTTTGCCAATGCAAATGTAATTTTTTTAACACGCTTTCATTGCCTAATTGCGCTGAATAAATTTGAAATGTTTCAAACATTGCTTGAACGCGAACTTGTTCGCCACGTTGTTCTAATTGCTCAATCGTTTTTTGTGTGGCGAGAGTGGTTAAAGTTTTGGTGAGGTTTTCAAATTCATCATTTTCAATTTGTTCAACGCAACTTGTTTTAAAAATTATTGGCACGTCAAAACCTGCAACGTGCAACTGTTTTTCAAAATCTATGAACTGTTCAATTTCGCCTCGATCGCATTGATTCATTACAAATAGCCAGCCGTGCGTTGCGCCTTCGGCAAGCAATAAACGCCACGCTTTTTCGTCGCGGTAACGCTCAGGACTAACGACATAAATCAATACGTCAATGTGCGGCAACCAATTCAAAACAAGTTGTTTGTTATGCGTGTCGGTGCTGTCAAAATCAGGCATATCAATCCACACAACATTTTTTTGCGTTTCGTCATCGTGATTAGCAACGCGAATATCATTTAGCGGCAAAGTTGGCAATTTGACATCGTGATGATGAAACAGCGTTACCTCTTTTGACGTTGGTCGCGCGACACCTGATTTAGCAATTGGTTTGCCTGCAAGCCGATTTAAAAGTGAGCTTTTTCCAACGCCTGTTCCCCCCATAAACGCAACAATTACCGGAAGAGTACCGTTGTCAAAAAGTGGATT
>JAQTXN010000084.1 GCA_028688755.1 Methylococcales bacterium
GAAGGCGATACGAGTTGCGGCGACGGCGAAAGCGTGTTGCAACGCACCATTCGCACCTTAGAAGGTTGCGAAGCGGTGTTGTGTTCAAAAATCGGTTATGAACCGTGGGAAATGCTCGAAAACGCAGGCATTACGCCAAACGGTGAACACGCGATGGAAGAAATTGAAGCCGCTGTGATGCTGGTTTATAACGAAATGGCAAAAGCGGGAAAACTCGACGAAGTTAAACAACGTGCGACCGCTTAGGAGAATGTGATGTCTCTAAAAATTATCGAAAGTTGTGTGAATTGTTTTGCGTGTGAGCCAGTTTGTCCGAGCAAAGCGATTAACGAAGCCTCGCCGCATTTTTTAATCGATGCGAAAAAATGTACTGAATGCGTGGGTGATTTTGATGTGCCGCAATGCGCGAGTATTTGCCCGATTGAAGGCGCGATACTCGATGCGTTGAATGTGCCAATCAATCCACCTGGTTCGTTGACTGGTATTCCCCCTGAAAAAATGGCGGAGGCAATGGCTGAATTACAAGCCCATTGACGATTATGGTACTCATACATTTTTACGAAAAAGTCGGTTGTGGCAACAACAGCAAACAAAAAGACCTGCTGATTGAAGCAGGTCATTGGCTAATTGAACACGATTTGCTAACTCACGATTGGCGCAGTGAACCTGAAAAATTGCGTTCGTTTTTTGGCGATAAACCTGTGGTCGAATGGTTCAATCGCGCCGCGCCTGCGATTAAAAACGGCGAGTTAAATCCTGCCGAAATCGATGCCGAAAAAGCGATTGAATTGATGCTTGAACAACCGTTGTTAATTCGTCGTCCATTGATGGAAATTGAAAATCATCGCATGGCGGGTTTTGAAACGAGCGAGGTTGAGCAGTTTTTAAATTTAGAAACTGAGGGCGATTTAGAAAGTTGCCCGAAAAAAGATTCGGCAAGAGTGTGTCGAAATGAACGCGGTTGAATTAGAAAATGCGGCAGGCACTCCAAAAGCTGTCGCACTCTCTGAGCGTGTGCATTGGATAGGTGCGCTCGACCCGAATTTGCGGACGTTCGACATTATTTTAAAAACCGCTAACGGCACGACTTATAACGCTTATGTGATTCGCGGTAGTGAAGGTGTGGCGGTGATTGATACGGTCAAAGAAGGATTTGCGAGCGGTTTTTTTGCGCGTTTAGAAAGCGTGGCGCGTTATGACGAAATCCAAGTCATCGTTTTAAATCATTTAGAACCTGACCACACGGGTGCATTACCTGAACTCATGCGCCGTGCGCCGCAAGCACAATTGTTCATTTCGCAAAAAGCCCAATCGATGCTCAAAGGGTTGTTGAAACAGGAAGAACTCAGTTTCACCCCCGTTTTGACAGGCGATAGCGTTTCGCTGGGCGATAGAACCTTGCAATTTTTACACACGCCCTATTTGCATTGGCCCGATACGCAATGCACATTTTCGCCCGAAGAGCAGATTTTATTTTCGGGCGATGTTTTCGGCTGTCATTTTTGCGATAACCGTTTGTTCAATGACCACGTTGGCGATTTTCGGTTTTCGTTCGAGTATTACTACGCCTACATCATGCGTCCGTTCAAGGATTATGTGCTTTCGGCATTGAATTTAATTGAACCGCTGACGCTTTCAACGATTGCTCCCGCGCATGGCCCGATTTTGCGCGACCGTCCACAACGTTACATCAAACGTTATCGAGAACTTTCCAGCCCTGCGTTGCATAGCGAACTCAGCGAAAACCAAAAAACGTTGCTGATTTTTTATATCAGTTCGTATGGCAACACGCGAAAAATGGCAGAAGCCATTTATAACGGCGCAATGCAAGTACCTGACGTGCGCGTGTCGCTTTACGATTTGGAAGGCGGTGAAGTTGCGCCGTTTGTGGATTTGATTGAAGAAGCGGATGGGCTAATTCTCGGTACGCCAACGATTAACGGCGATGCCGTGAAACCGATTTGGGATTTGCTTTCGTCGCTAGCGGTGGTGAATTTGAAAACAAAACTTGGTGGCGTGTTTGGTTCTTACGGCTGGACAGGCGAAGGCGTGCGAATGGTCGAAGACCGTTTGCGCGGTTTAAAACTGCGCGTGCCGATTTCAGGTTTGCGGGTGAAATTGATTCCGACAGATGAAGAGATTTTGCAATGTGAAGCGTTTGGTTTGGAACTCGCGCAAGAATTGATGGGCTTGCGTGGCGCGAGAGAAATCAATTTTGAAGATTTGTAGGGGCGAATCACATTCGCCCTCATTACAACAACTTTGCAGATGGACGGTTTTTGCAAATGGAAGGGCGAATGTAATTCGCCCCTACGAAATAATTTATAACGATTAAACCGATTCACGGACGCATCGGTACACACTCATTGTTCCGAAATGGGCAATGACAACAAGGAATCCTCCGATTCCAACACGAAAATTGGCTAGGTTGACGATTTTCGAGATTATTTTTTTCATGTTTGAGGAGTATGAACAATGGCAAAAGCGACGATTACTTTTGAAGATATTAACGTCACCGTCACCGTTCCAGCAGGAACGCGTGTGATTGAAGTTTCTGAAAAAGTCGGTTCAGCGATTACTTACGGTTGCCGCGAAGGCGATTGTGGAACGTGCATTATGAAAGTCACTGACGGCTGGAATAATTTAAGCGAACCTTCTGTTTTAGAAGACAAAGTATTGCGTGAAAACATGGCGGGCAAACACAACCGTTTAGCGTGCCAAGCGCAAGTTTTGGGCGGCAAAATTTCTGTCAAACCCGTTTAATTCACTAACTTATTAGAGGTGTTTTTATGGCATTAGTTACTTTTAGCAGTCCTGAATATCGTGACAAAACGGTTTATGCCGTGGCAGGCAGTCACACACAAACAATTTTAAAACTCGCACTCGAAAACAAAATCCCCATCAATTTTGAATGCGAAGATGGCGAATGCGGAACGTGTGTGGTGAAAGTGTCGAGCATCGACAAAAAACATGAACGCATGGGCGGCCCTTTGACTGAAAAAGAAAAAACCGTCTTGCGTGAAACAGGCAAATTAACTGCCGAAGATTTGGAAAAAATGATTGTGGACGATTTACCGTCAGAATGGCGGTTAGCGTGCCAGATGATTGTTCGAGATGAAGACATTCGCGTTGAGTATTAGTCTTTAATCGATTGTTTTAAGCGATGTCACACTGGTCTTGCAGCATACCCATGCGTAACCGCTGTGACATTCATGGCAAGTGAGGACAAAACATGTCTCTTTCACCACTCAATTTAGAGCAACATTATCAAGCGTTGTTGGCGTGTTCGGACAGTTCTACAAACAGCAAATTATTCGCGCAAATTCTCGCCAGTTGGCAAGTTGGCGCAAGCGCGTTGCCGAATTTTTTGGGTTTAACGAGTGAACAATTTCAACAACTTTTAGCGCAACATTTCCCTGATTATTCACTTTCTATTTTTCCGCTTAGAAAAAATCTCGATTTCAGTCGCATGACTGAAAAGAGCGAACTTGAGCAATTTTTGCGTGGTTTTGCCGTCCAGCAAAGCGACGAAATGGAATGGGTTATTTCAATTATCGTCGCTGCGTGTTTGGGCGATAATCATCTGTGGCAAGATTTAGGTTTGTTTGGGCGTGAGGATTTGTCGGCGTTGCTGAAACATAATTTTCCCAACATGGCGGCGCAAAATGTTTATGACATGAAATGGAAAAAATTTATTTACAAACAACTCTGCGAAACCGAAGGGATTTATGTTTGTCGTTCGCCTTCGTGTGAGTATTGCAAAGATTATTTGAATTGTTTTGGGGAGGAGGATTAGGAAAAAATCTCCTCCTTACTTTCCATCAGCATATTGGAAGATGAATTAGTATTGTTTCGACTTTGAAGCATATCCAGCCAAAAATAATCCCATTAAAACCATCCCAGAAAAGGCTTCGAATGATGAAAATAATCGAAGAATTGGATTTTGTTGCGATATATCGCCGTATCCCAAAGTTACAAATGTCACTATGCTGAAATACACTGATTTCAACCCGTCGTTATATGTTTGAGAACATGAATCTAAATAAAACAAAAGCGAGGAGGATAAAATAACAAACCATGACGCGATCAGGCTTCTGAAAGGTTTTTCACCAAATCCCCATATCGCATAATTCAGAAATTTTGCAACAAACTTAAAATAACATTTTGCAAAGAAAACACATTTTTCAATCAAGTTCTTTTGATGCCATAATCCTCTATAGGTTCGCTTAGGAAAAAGGAGTGATAGCATTTCATTGTATTGCTCTTTAAAGAAATAATTGCCTGCTTCGGCACTCTTTCCTATGCTTGAAAAAAGAATTTTAATTTTAGAGTAAAATTCTCTTTTTATTTCATAATTGTCGTTAACTGTTAAACCTGCGTCAAACACAGTCTTTTCCATTTTTGTGTGTTCTAGCGTCGCATCAAAATTAGTACCAGACACGGAGCATAGCATTAGCGTACTTCTGGATGCGTGAAAACGAAGATTGCAGTCTTTGAAGTGAAAGTCTTGGAATATTCCATCGCTTAAAATAAGTTCTTTTTTTGCACTGCCAAATCCGCGATCCCACAACTCCGTTCTGTAAAAGTTGATGAATGCAAGCCCTCCGCAAATTTCAACACCCCTTGCAGAACAATGCCAAAGATAGATATATGTATTGCTAATAGCTCCTATAATTTTTATATCGTCAAGACAAGTAAAATCAAGTAGACGACCAGATAGTATTGGGGCATGAATTTCCACTCCTCCTCCTAAATCTAAAAGAAAATGCTCTTTAAGAAACTGCGGTTTCCCTTTAATCCAACTGGAGATAATAAAATCTCTTTTGGTTTCTTCGAAAATTTTTCTTCCATGTTTTTTGTTGAGCCAATAGAAATAGGGATGATATTCATGTTCTTCTGTTATCCCCTCTGATTTCTTTAAAGCCTTTTCAAATAGCCGATTCTTTCCGTCACTTTTATAGTTGCAAAGCAAGAGCGGTTCTTCGGTACTTACGAAACGCGCAATTCCGTGTTCAAAAATAAGGGAGCGAGTGATTCCTTGATCATTCATCCAATCTATGAAATATGGTAATTTTTGTTCAAATAAATCGAGAATGACAGGATAGTCATTATTTCTGCGCCATTCATTGAAATCATCAGGAGATAACCCCCATAATTCTATTGCATTCAACTTTCCCCCTATTGTTTTTCAATACTAAACGTAAACGTAAGAGTGAATTCTAACATTTCAAATACTCATAAGCTGCAAACGTTATCGCTCGACAACAAATAGAATAGCCTTCTTACAATCAATTAACTTCTCATATAGACTTGGCTACACATTCATCATTTGAGGAGAAAAAATGAACAAATTATTTGAACCGTTACAACTAGGCGCAATCACGTTACCAAATCGTATTTTGATGGCTCCACTAACACGGTGCCGTGCCGCTGAAAAGCATGTACCGACTGATTTGATGGTGACGCATTACGCTCAACGCGCCAGTGCAGGGCTGATTATTGCCGAAGCCACCATGGCGGTTGAAGGCAATTCGGCATTTTGGAAAGAACCAGCGATTTATTCACCCGAACAAATTGCAGGTTGGAAAAAAGTAACCGATGCCGTGCATGAAAAAGGCGGTTTAATTTTTCTGCAAATTTGGCATGGTGGTCGTGCTTGTCATCCGTTATTAAATGATGGCGCACAACCTGTTGCACCCAGTGCCATTGCGATAAATGGCGAAGTTTTTACACCCGAAGGCATGAAGCCTTACGTTGAGCCGCGCGAATTACGCCTTGATGAATTGCCTGAGATTATCAACGGGTTCAAAAAAGCGGCGGAAAATGCAAAAGAAGCAGGTTTTGATGGTGTCGAAGTACACGGCGCGAATGGGTATTTGCTCGATGAATTTTTGCGTGATGGTTCAAACACACGCACAGACGAATATGGCGGTTCGATTGAAAATCGAGCGCGATTGATGCTTGACGTATTGCAAGCGGTTTGCGATGTGTGGGGCAGTCAGCGTGTTGGCTTGCGACTTTCACCCTTGAATAGCTACAACAGTATGATAGACAGCGACCCCGTTGCCCTTTCAACGTGGATGGCAAAACGCCTTAATGATTTTGACTTAGCTTATTTACACGTTATGCGAAGTGATTTTTTCCAACAACAAAATGGCGATGTTTTAACGCCCATTCGTGAAAATTATAAAGGCGTGTTGATTGGCAACATGGGCTACGACGCAGCAGAAGCGGAAGAGGCGATTGCCACAGGCAAACTGGATGCAGTCTCTTTTGGCATGAGTTTTATTGCGAATCCTGATTTACCTGTTCGTATTAAAACGGGCGCGGAGTTGAATGTGCCGAATCCCGAAACGTTTTATTTGGGTGGCGAAGTTGGTTATATCGATTATCCTGCGTTGAACATTGCTTGATAGCAAAGTGGCGCGTGCTATCTATAACGACAGCACGCGATTTTTACTAGCGAACCAACAAATACCCACCCAATCCCACCATCACCAAACCACTGATAAGTTTAAGCAAACGTCCTTCTTTTTCTTGCAACCGCCGTTGACTGAGCGTGATAACGCCAATTGCCAAAACAACGCAATCATCAAACATATACGCGACGTTATAAAGCAACAAATAGCCGTAATACCCCATGTTATCCAAGTGTTGCAGCGTTAAAATTCGCGTATAAAGTGCGGGAAAACCTGAGGTACACATAAACTCTACGATTTGCACCAGAACTGCCAACATCACAATCCCAATCAACGCCCCCGCAAGATTTTGGGCATTAAGAATTTCGCGCATTCGTGCATAAATATCCGTTTTTCGCGCTTTGGGAATCGACAACGACAATCCTTGTCCAAAAAACCAAAAATCTTTTAAGTTAATCGCGCCAGCAAGTAACGCAATCAGCGCAATAATAATTTCAGAAATGCGCGACAAACCAATCCATAAAAACAAATTCAGCCACGCGCTCATAAACAGAAAATACGCAATCCCTTCAACGGCAACAAATGTTCCCGCAATAGCGAGCATTCGCCAGCGATTGTGCATTGGCGCAAGTAACGAAATAATTAAAATCAACACCCACATCGAGCAAGGATTAAAACCATCCAGCAATCCCATTGCGAGCGTAAATAACGGCAAACCGATTTCCGTGAGCGTGAGTTTTTGACCGAAAAAATCCAATTCAAACGATTCTGTTTTTTCAACGGTGGGCGCAGCACATTCGAGCGTTTGTTGAATTTCACAACTTCCCGCTTCATTTTGCGTCGAAGGAATGGGCGTTGCGCTAGACGCTAAAAGTTGACGAATCCATTTTCCCGTTGTGTTTTCATCCGAATAACCAATCAACAATTGTCCATTAAGATAAAACGCTGGCACTCTAGCGACACCAATATGTTGCTGTTGCGCGAGGGATTCTAAACGCGCCATATCAGACGGTTCTTGCGTGAGATTGTGAATCACGATTCGTAAATGCGGTTGTTCTCGCTGCAAAGTATTTAAAAATGCTTCTGCCGCTTCGCAATGTGGGCAACCTGAACGCACAAAAACTTCTATATTGCTTGATTCAGCGGACTGAATAATTTGAGAATCCGCCACGCTTAAATTGAAAATTGAACCTTGTGCTAAAACTAACATCGAAAAAATCAACGACTTAATAAACACATTCATCATTTCCCCCTAAAAATTTAACTCAATTTTAGATTACCGTTGTACACTCAGCCATGTAGTGAAAAATGTCATCATCTTTTGTTCATCACGAGGGCTGTACAATGCGAAATCAGCAAACACTTACCATCGATGGAAATCAAGCCGCCGCGATGGTGGCGCATAAACTCAGCGAGGTTATCGCCATTTATCCCATTACGCCCTCGTCCGCTATGGGCGAATGGTCAGACGAGTGGTCATCACGCGGTCAAACTAATTTGTGGGGAACAATACCACAAGTTATCGAAATGCAAAGTGAAGCAGGTGCGGCGGGGGCAATTCATGGCGCGTTGCAAGCGGGTTCAATGGCAACGACGTTCACCGCGTCACAAGGTTTATTGTTGATGCTGCCGAATATGTACAAAATCGCGGGTGAACTTACGCCAACCGTATTTCATATTGCCGCACGTTCACTGGCATGTCAGGGATTATCGATTTTTGGCGACCACAGCGATGTTATGTCGGCGCGAATGACGGGGTTTGGAATGCTTTGCTCAAACTCACCGCAAGAAGTATTAGATTTTGCTTTGATTGCTCACGCGGTAACGCTGGAAAGTCGAATTCCGTTGCTGCATTTTTTCGATGGTTTTCGCACCTCGCATGAAGTCGCCAAAATCACCACATTTGATGACGATGTTTTTCGTGGCATGATTCAAAACGAATGGGTTTCTGCTCACCGAAATCGAGCTTTAACGCCTGACCATCCCATGATGCGCGGCACAGCGCAAAATCCCGATGTCTATTTTCAAGCGCGTGAAACTGTTAATTCGTTTTACGCCGCCATGCCGCAGATTGTACAAAATGCGATGAATCGTTTTGCAAAATTAACAGGACGGCAATATCACTTGTTTGATTACGAAGGTTCGACAAACGCCGAACGTGTCATTATTTTAATGGGTTCAGGGGCGGAAGCAGTTGCCGAAGCCGTTGAGTATTTAAATCGCCAAAGCGAAAACGTCGGCGTGTTAAAAGTGCATGTATACCGTCCTTTTGATGCAAAAAGTTTGCTTGCGGCATTGCCTGAAACATGCAAAAAAATCGCTGTTTTGGATAGAACAAAAGAAGTCGGTTCAGATGGCGAACCACTTTACAAAGATATTCTCGGCGCAATTGCTCAAGATTATCTCAGCGGACAAAGTAAATTTGCGGCAATGCCTATTGTCATCGGCGGTCGTTACGGACTTTCTTCCAAAGAATTTACGCCCAGCATGGTGAAAGCGGTTTTTGACGAACTGCAACACGCCAAACCTAAAAATAATTTCACCATCGGTATTTACGACGATGTCACGCATAGTAGTTTGGATTGGGATACAAATTATCGCACTGACGCGCACGCCGACACTTTCCAAGCGATGTTTTACGGTTTAGGCAGTGACGGAACGGTGAGTGCGAATAAAAACACCATCAAAATTATCGGCGAAGAAACCAAATTAAATGCACAAGGCTATTTCGTTTACGATTCAAAAAAATCGGGCGCAATTACCGTTTCCCATCTACGTTTTGGCGTAAATCCGATTCGCGCCACTTATTTGATTGCCGAAAACGATGCCAATTTTATTGGTTGTCATCAAACGATTTTCCTCGAACGTTACGACATGCTCGCCAACGCCGCAGAAAATGCGGTGTTTTTGCTCAATACATCTAAATCCGTTGAAAACGTTTGGGCATCGCTTCCCGCGAAAATGCAGCAACAAATGATTGACAAAAAAATCCAGTTTTACGTTATCGACGGTTATGCCGTGGCAGATAAAGCGGGAATGGGCAGACGCATTAACACTATTATGCAAACCTGTTTTTTTGCTATTTCTGGCGTATTGCCACAAGAACAAGCCATTACCGCGATTAAACATGCCGTCCAAAAAAGTTATGGCAAAAAAGGACAACGCATTGTCGAACTGAATATGCTCGCTATTGATGAAACGTTAGCGAGCTTGCACGTCGTCCCCGTTCCAACACAAACAAGCAGCCAATTCGATATTAAATCTGTCATTAAAGCATCTGCGCCTGATTTTGTGAAACGGGTAACAGGCGAAATTATCGCAGGTCGAGGCGATAAATTGCCCGTTAGCGTAATGCCTGTTGATGGCACATTTCCAACAGGCACTGCCGCTTATGAAAAACGCAATTTAGCGTTAGAAATTCCCGTTTGGGAAACAGATTTGTGTACCCAATGTGGCAAATGCGTCATGGTTTGTCCTCATGCAGCGATTCGCAGCAAAATCTATTCAACCGATTTATTAGCAAACACGCCCGAAACCTTTAAATCCGCGCCCATGCTCGGAAAAGATTTCCCCGACGGTTTGGCGATGAGTTATCAAGTCGCACCAGAAGATTGCACAGGCTGTAGTTTATGCACGGATATTTGTCCGATTCGAGATAAATCGAACGTCAGTCGCAAAGCCTTAAATATGCAACCGCAACCGCCTTTGCGCGAAACTGAACGTGAAAATTGGGATTTCTTTTTATCGATTCCCGAATATGACCGCCGCTTGTTAAAAACCAGTACCATCAAAGGGGCGATGGTGTTGCAACCGTTGTTTGAATTTTCAGGCGCGTGCGTGGGTTGTGGCGAAACGCCTTATATCAAACTCGCTTCGCAATTGTTTGGCGACCGCATGATGGTGGCGAATGCGACAGGTTGTTCCTCGATTTATGGCGGCAATTTACCGACTACGCCGTGGACAAAAAATGCGGATGGACGCGGCGTGGCGTGGAGCAATTCGCTCTTTGAAGACAATGCCGAATTCGGTTTAGGAATGCGCGTGGCGTTAGATAAACAAAATGAACAAGCAAAAGAATTATTGCTTTCATTGCGTGAACAGTTGAATGGCGAATTAGTGAAAGCGATTTTGAACGCTGACCAATCTAACGAAGCGGGAATTTACGAACAACGCGAACGCATTGCGGCATTAAAAGACGCATTGCAAACCATTGATAATCCTCTTGCCGCAAATCTTCTTCAACTCGCTGACCATTTATGCAAAAAAAGTGTGTGGATTATTGGCGGTGACGGTTGGGCGTATGACATTGGTTATGGTGGTCTCGACCATGTTTTAGCCAGCGGTCGAAATGTCAACATTCTGGTTTTAGACA
This sequence comes from Methylococcales bacterium, assembly GCA_028688755.1. Classification (GTDB taxonomy): domain Bacteria; phylum Pseudomonadota; class Gammaproteobacteria; order Methylococcales; family Methylomonadaceae; genus UBA10906. The sequence goes on from JAQTXN010000084.1 coordinate 10,792, forward strand.
CCGAAGTGTATTCCAACACAGGCGGTCAAACATCGAAAGCTACGCCGTTAGGGGCAGTGGCGAAATTCTCCGCAGGCGGCAAAGCCACCGCTAAAAAAGATTTAGCCTTACTGGCGATGGATTACGAAAATGTTTATGTCGCGCACGTTGCTTATGCAGGAAAAGATACCCAAACTTTGATGGCATTTTTAGAAGCCGAAGCACATAACGGCGTATCAATTATTATTGCTTATTCGCCTTGTATCGCACACGGCGTGGATTTGTCGAATAACCATCGCCAACAAGATTTAGCTGTCAAAAGTGGGC
>JAQTXN010000224.1 GCA_028688755.1 Methylococcales bacterium
GTTGCGCGAGTTTTTCAGCTCGCATCCGCTCAAACGCGCTGTAATTTCCAGTGTAGATTTCGGCTTGTCCTTGTTCAATATGCACAATGTGATCGGTAATCGTGTCTAAAAAATCACGGTCATGCGAAATTAAAAGCAGTGTTCCCGCGTAATAACTCAGCCAATCTTGTAACCACAAAACCGCGTCTAAATCTAAATGGTTAGTCGGTTCATCAAGCAATAAAACATCCGAACGACACATCAACGCTTGCGCCAAATTCAACCGCATTCGCCAACCACCCGAAAAAGACACCACAGGATGTTGCATTTTTTCAGCCGTAAAACCTAAACCGTCAAGCAACCGCGCGGCGCGTGATGCGGCACTGTAACCGCCAATAACATCTAACGCCGCATGTAATTCAGCTTGTTTTAGTCCGTCGTGGTTTTGTTCAGCGAGTTCTAACGATTTTTGCAATTGCCGTAATTCCACATCGCCATCCATGACGTAATCGAGTGCAGAGCATTCAACCGCAGGCATTTCTTGAGCAACGTGTGCAACGGCTAAATTGGGCGGCATCGAAAAATCACCTTCATCTGCGTGCAATTCGTTTTTAACCATTGCAAATAAACTCGATTTCCCCGCGCCATTTGCACCAGTGAAACCGACTTTTTGACCATTGTGAATAATGAACGAAGCGTTTGAAAATAAAACGCGCGTGCCGCGTCGAAGGGTGATATTTCTAAAATTGAGCATGAGTTCCTTAATTGTTTTTATAAAACGGCACGGCAAGTGTAATGAATTTTTTGATGATTGTAATTTTCTTGCACAATGGCGTTTGCTGTCAAAATTCAGCAGAGCCGAGTAAAATCACCTCAATTTCTTCCGTGATTTCTTCTTGGCGAAAGGTTTGTGATTTTCGATATAAATTTTGCGTTTGATTATCAAGATGTTGCACCGCGCCGTCTAAATGTTGCAAACGTCTTCGATTTTCGGTGAGGAGCGACAAATACAAAATTTCCTGCACCGCCGCAAGTAAATACTGTTTCAGTAAACTCGCAAAAAAATGTTCAGGCGGTAAATTTAGCTCTAATGGTTTATTACTTGGTTTGGCAGGAATTTGTAACGGCAAGACTTGCCTGCGTGTAATCGTATCGTTTGGGTAATCATGATAAAGCGCAATAAATGTTTGATTTTCGGGCAGCTTTTCAAACTGTTCAAATAATTTTTCTACCACTTGCGAAACATCTTCTTCCACATTTGCGCCGCTTAATGTCGCTAGCACGTTGTAAGAATAGTTTTCTAACTTACCAATCAAACGCGAGCCAATTGCAATTATTTCGGCATCAGGTTGATTTGCAAGATTGTCGAGTAATTGTTCATTGAAATCGCCACAAAAACCACGCTCTGAACCAATCACAATATAAATCGGTAACGCGCTGTGCGTTTGGATTATCACGTTTGGATAAACGCCTAAAAAAGTGGCAGCACTGTTTTCAATGTGTGCCACAACTTGCGATTGAAACGGTTGCAGACGTGAAATTTTATACAGCACCATGAAGGCTAAATTTTTCATCGCATTGAGAATGCTACGAATTTCTTCGAGTTGCTCAATGTGTAACTGTAATTCGCGGCTTTTACTCATGTTAATTTTACGGCAAGCCAATCGGCAAGCGCGTGTTGCCAATCTTCAACTACGCTATCGAGCGTTAAATCGGTGTTGTGAACGCCTTGCGCGAGTAATGCCAACGCTTGCGGAATTTGTTTCAGTTCAAATTCATCTAACAAACCGTGATTAAACGCAATTAGCCATGCGAGTTGAAATAAACTGGGCAACGGCGAAAGTCGGTCTTGTTTGAGTAATTCACGCAACAATCGTCCGCGTTTAATGCGTTGTTCCATCGTCGCCTCTAACTTTTGCCCAAAACGGGTGAAGGCTTCAAGTTCTAAAAACTGCAAATACTCCAGTTTCATTTGCCCAGCCTGATTGCGAATACTGCTGTGTTGCGCTTGACCGCCGATGCGTGATACCGATTTTGCAATATCAATCGCGGGGCGAAAGCCCGACGAAAACAACGTGCTGTCTAAATAAATTTGTCCGTCAGTAATTGAAATCAAATTGGTTGGAATGTAGGCAGCAATTTCGCCTTGTTGCGTTTCTACAATCGGCAATGCCGTCATTGAGCCACCGCCATTTTCAGCGTTGTAATGCGTGGAACGCTCTAACAATCGAGAATGAATAAAGAAAATATCCCCAGGGTAGGCTTCGCGTCCTGGTGGACGACGCAGTAACAACGAAAGTTCCCGATACGTTCGCGCGTGGGTCGATAAATCATCGTAAATAATGAGCGTGTCGCGTCCTTTTTTCATCCAGTATTCGGCTAACGCACAACCTGCAAACGGCGCGATATATTGCAAACCTGGTAATGTGCAGGCTTCTGCAACGACGCATACTGTGTAATCTAACGCGCCGTGTTCTTTCAATGTTTCAATGGTACTCACAACAGCCGAGCGTTTTTGTCCAATCAACACATAAATGCAAATCACATTTTTGTCTTTTTGATTGATAACGGTATCCATCGCAATTGAACTACGACCTAAGCCTTCATCACCAATAATCAATTGCCGTTGACCTTTACCAATCGGAATAATCGTGTCGATAATTTTAATCCCCGTGTAAAACGGTTCATTCACAAAGTCACGACTGATAATTGGCGGGGAATTTTTTTCTAAATTTTCGCGTCCTGACGCAGAAGGCGTGGCTTTTCCATCCAGTGGCGAACCTA
>JAQTXN010000225.1 GCA_028688755.1 Methylococcales bacterium
CATCAAGCTGTTTTGCGACTTTTTGAGCGCACAATTCATGTCCGAGTTTTTCATCTTCGGCGGGTTGCATATTTAAAACTAAACACTCTTCATTTCGTCCACGCAACATCGCCAAAATGCGGTGTGAAGGCATTTTTTGTAATGGTTCACGGAAATCAAAATAATCTTTGAATTTTTCAGCTTCAGCTTCTTTTCCAGCCACAACGTGAACGTGCATCACGCCTTGTTGCCAAACTTGTTCACGCAACTCCGCAAGCAACGGTGCGTCTTCTGAAAGTTCTTCCATAATAATTTGTCGCGCACCTTCCAACGCGGCGGCAATATCGGCTACGCCTTTTTCTGCATTGACATATTTTGCCGCAAGTTCTTCGGGTGAAACGTTGCGATTATTTAAAATGTCCTGTGTCAACGGTTCTAAACCTGCTTCACGGGCAATTTGGGCTTTCGTTCTGCGTTTGGGTTTGAAGGGCAAATATAAATCTTCAAGCAAGGTTTTCGTTTCAGCTTCGTTAATTGCCGCTTCAAGTTCAGGCGTGAGTTTTCCTTGCTCAGAAATACTCGCCAAAATCACCGCGCGACGTGCTTCAAGTTCGCGTAAATAAGCTAATCGTTCTTCGAGCAAACGTAATTGCGTGTCATCTAAACCGCCTGTGGCTTCTTTTCGATAACGTGAAATAAAAGGAACAGTTGAACCTTCGTCTAAAAGTGCAACCGCCGCGTTAATTTGGTGAACAGAAACGTTAAGTTCTTGTGCTAAAAGTTGGTTGATTGTCATGAAAAATTATCAAATTTGATTTATAACAAAAAAGCGTTGATGCTAAATAAGCACCAACGCTTTCTATTCTAAAGCGTTTGCAACAAAAAAACTTATTTCCAACCCGCTTTTGCGTCACATTCAGCTTCTTCTTTTGGGTGCGTTTTTTCCCATTGCGTAATCGACAATGTTTCGTTTTCACTCATTTTGTCGTTCATACATTCGCAGTAAATCTTGACCACATCGAGGGATTTACCTTCGTTTTTGTTGTCATCAAGGCATTGTGCGACCCATTTAATGTCGTCGGCATTTCCCGCGTAAGTGGCATTGCTTGCAATCATCGCTACTGCAAAAAATAACGCTGTTTTAACTTTCATAATGTAATCCTTTAAAAAGAAATTTTCGTTAAAAAACAATGGGAAATGTGACATAAAACCACAGTGAAACATCAGCCCGCCGCGATAATACGCCAGTGCAAATTTTAATTCAATTTCGCTTTTAAAAATTTCACAATGTCGCTCATTGCAATGTCTTCTGCCTGTTCATCAGTGCGACCTTTATACTCGACGGTTCCTGCATCTAAGCCTTTATCGCCCATCACTAAAACGTGTGGAATACCGATTAAATCCATATCTGAAAACATAAAGCCAGCGCGAACTTTTCTATCATCAAGTAACACTTCAATGCCTGCATTTGTGAGCGATTGATAAAGTTCTTCAGTAGCTTCACGCAAACGTTCGGATTTGTGCATATTCATTGGACAAATTGCCACTTGAAACGGTGCGAGGCTTTGAGTCCAGATAATACCGCGATCATCGTGATTTTGTTCAATTGCTGCTGCAATCACACGCGAAATTCCAATTCCGTAACAGCCCATAATCATGATTTGATTTTTGCCTGCTTCATTGATAATACCTGCTTTCATCGCCTCGCTGTATTTAGTACCGAGTTGGAAAATGTGACCAACTTCAATTCCGCGTGCGATGGTAATCGTGCCTTTGCCGTCTGGACTTGGATCGCCTTCAACAACCGTGCGAATATCAGCAATCGGTGGTAATGGCAAATCTCGTTCCCAATTTACGCCTTGATAATGTTTGCCATCTTGATTCGCGCCACAGACAAAATCCGCCATTATCGTGACACTTCTATCTGCAATCATCGGAATCTTTAAGCCAATCGCGCCAATCGAACCCGCTTTACAGCCACACGCGCGTTGTAATTCCTCGTCGCTGGCAAATTGCAACGGTGATGCAACCCCCGCCAATTTTTCGACTTTGATTTCATTTAATTCATGGTCACCGCGCAAAAGTAGCGCAACGAGTTCGCCTTCTTGCGTACCGCGTACAATTAAGGTTTTCAAGCATTGCGTGGCAGGAATGTTTAAAAATTCACTGATTTCCGAAATGCTGTGTTGGTTTGGTGTATCAATGATTGACATAGCATTAGTTGCTGCTGGACGTGCTGCCGTTGGCATCAAGGCTTCTGCTTTTTCTACGTTTGCGGCGTAATCACTTTGTGTTGAAAACGCAATTGCATCTTCGCCCGAATCGGCTAAAACATGAAATTCGTGTGATACCGCGCCACCAATTGACCCCGAATCAGCTATTACAGCGCGAAATTTTAAACCAAAATGAGTGAAAATTTGTGTGTACGCCGCGTGCATAACTTCATACGTTTCGTGCAAACTTTCTTCAGTTAAATGAAACGAATACGCATCTTTCATAATAAATTCACGCGCACGCATCACGCCAAAACGCGGACGAATTTCGTCACGGAATTTGGTTTGAATTTGATAATAAGTAATTGGTAATTGTTTATAACTCTTGATTTCAGCACGCGCCAAATCAGTAATAATTTCTTCGTGCGTTGGACCTAAACAAAAATCGCGTTGATGGCGATCTTTTAAACGCGCAAGCTCTGCACCGTATTGTTCCCAGCGTCCCGTTTCTTGCCAAAGTTCAG
>JAQTXN010000226.1 GCA_028688755.1 Methylococcales bacterium
GGAAATTTTGCGCCGCGTCCCACACGGAACTCGCGGGGCTTTGCAATTCAAATGACACGTTCACGCCGTCATCGCCCAGTTGTTGTGTTTGGTTATAACCGCGCACGCTTTGTTGTCCGCCTGCTGAAAATTGTTCGTTGCTAATCAGCGGAGAGCTTGAAATTTGTCCGCCTAAACGCGCCGCTAAACGTAAATCCCACGGCAATTGTTGAAGTCGTTTTAATTCGCTGGTTAAAAATAAATAATCGGCTTTTGCACCAAAACGTTTTTGGGCAAATTCTTGAGCGTCGTTGCCTACGCCACGCACTGAAAAATGCAACGCTGAACTAAGCGAAGTCACTGATTCATCGTAACGCCAGTTGCCGTCGTAACCCGCTTGAAAACCAGCATAAGCAATCGGCGTATTTTGCGAATCTTGCCCTTTGGTTTTTACGCCTTGTGAAAAATCTTTGTAATCAAAACCTAAACTCACGCTGTGCGAATAATTTTCGAATGTGGCGAGCGGCAACATTAAACGTGCGCCATAAATGTTACCTGCACCAACAACCGATAATCCGCCAACAGTTGTGCCGAGTTGGGTGTTCGAACTGATGCCAATGCCATAAAGCGCAAGACGTGAATCACGCCAACCTGTTGGTAACACATACGTTCCTGACCACACATCAACTTCATCAGGATTTTCAGGTGAAACTTGATATTGCAACGACGCACTGTGAAAACGCTGCCACAAATTATCGTAACGAATTGAACCAATCACGCGCGAACGGCTGGTGTATTCGGAATTGCGACCGTTAATTTCAACGCTGCCGTGCAAGGGCAATTCATCTTTTACTTTTAACTCGATTTCAGTTTTACCTGGTGTTGAACCTGCTCGAAATACGGGCGTAACTTGTCTGTCGGGGGATTCTTTGCTTAATGCGCTGACTTGTTCTTGAACGTCGGGCATATAAGGCACTTTTCCAGCGGCAAGGGCGGGGACTTTTTCGGTAATTTTTCCTAAATAAAAATAACGTGAGCCTGTGACTTTTAAACGTTCAATCGAACCTTCAACGACATTCAAACGCACTAAGCCTTCCACAACGTCCTGTTCTGGAATTTCGACTAAAACGGTTGGATAACCTTTGTCTTTGTAAATCGCTTCTAAGGTTTGACGCGCTTTTTCAACATCATCAACGGATTTATTTTTTCCTAAAAATGGATAGAGCGTTTTTTCAATTAACGAACTATCGAGAACTGTATTGCCATCAACTTGCAATTCAAACAAATCAAAACCTGGTTGTGCTTGCGCGGTAACGGCGAGATTTTCTGAATTATTTGCTTCCTGCGCCCACAAAGGTGTTGCACATAACAAAACAGCAAAAGGTAAAAGACTGTAAAAGCCTTTCACCTTTAATTTTCTTATTTGTTTGTTGTTCATTTGCGTGGCGTTTCTTTGGTTGTCCATCTTATCAATTGATGAAAAGTAATTTTTCTATATGTAGTTAAGTATATAGCGGTTTTTTTGAAATGAACAACGCAAAGAACGGAGCGTTTTTGCGTTGTTCATACTTGTAGACTTACTTCAATTGAAGAGCTAAACCGCCTTTTGCATTTGAATCTGCAACAGGGGCAATTTCTAAATGGACAAGACCGTCAGAGCCAATATGTGAGAATGGCACAACAGGATTTGCATCTTGGAAGGGAACATCGTTAACAAAACCGCGTGGGTCAGCCGTTGTGGCGAAAATACCTGTTTTGCCCCAAGGCTGTGTTGTGTTCACTAAATTCGCGACGGTTGGACTACCTAAATCATCCGCCAAGGCTTTGAGCAATTTGGTTTTTGATTCCCATGCTTTGTCGCTGGCATTCTTTTTGAGGTAAATAAACGCGCCTTCTGCCCAAAGTGGGTAATTGCCTGCGGCGACGTTTGAGAGTGTTGGCGCGTAACCATCCACTTTAATGTAACGCCACGCATCGCCACCTGTACCGTCTGCTTTCACAGCGTTATTACGGTCTGCGCTATTGAATGCAAGTCCCCAACGACGTGCATTGCCTGTACCGTCAACGACGTTGTTGTAGCCTGAAACGTTAGTGCCAGCTTGCCAATCTTTTAACAAATTGCCTGTGTCAGATGTTCCTGTTGGCGATTTTACAATTGGTAATGACGCATCTTCATCAGTGGCTTTGTTAGCTGTTGGCTGGGCAGGTGCAATGGAATTTGCCGAACCTGGATAATTTAATAATTTTGCATACGCTACGCCGCCAATTGCCGCGCCATTGTTACGACGACCCACGCCAACGGGGGTTAATTTGTCAGTATTTTTCGTTGGCGCGGTCACTTTTGCTTCAGCTAAAACGTCCGCATCAAGCAAGGATTTTTCTTTGCCAGTTGCTTGTTCAACAAAGGTAAATTGTTCCCAGTTGCCAATTTTTCCCGCAAAGAAAGAGCCTAAAACGTTACGGTTCAAGCTGGGCAAATCTGCTTCGCTGTAAGCACCTACTTCTACAGTGCTAGGCAAAATACCTGCGCGTTTTTGTGCAACTTGTAGCACTTGATATAAATCTTGAGTTACGCCAACACCATAAACTAAACCGCCTGTTGGGATAATGTTGAATTGACTTGGAACGGCTTTGATATTTGTCGGCCATTTTGGTTCAGGTTTGCCCGTAATCACTTCATTTACAGGTGTTGGATAATTTTCAGTACCTGGTTTTAATAATGCGTTTGGATCAATA
>JAQTXN010000227.1 GCA_028688755.1 Methylococcales bacterium
GGCGTGGTAAACATTCCAATTATTCATTATTCAGTCGAATGGTGGAACACATTGCATCAAGGTGCAACAGTCACAAAGTTAGACAAGCCCTCAATTCACATTGATATGTTAATTCCGCTTTTGGTCATGGCGGGGGCGTTCAAAGTTTATTATTTCATTACATTATTATTGCGCTGCCGAAACGAATTGTTAGAACGCGAACCAAATGGGAAATGGATTGATGATTTATTGGAGAAAGTAAAATGAGCGAATTTTTTGCAATGGGTGGGTATGCTTTTTATGTATGGACTTCTTACGGATTAACATTTTTTTTAATGTTTATTGGCGTAATCAAACCGTTGATGGCAAACAAACAAATTTTACGAGGCTTACTTTTGAAACGTAAGCGGGAACAAAACGTATGAGAATCATAAAACAAAAACGTTTAGGTTTAATTTTGCTCATGGTTGCAGGAATTTCAATTGCAACATTTTTCGGGTTACACGCGTTTAACGACAATCTAATGTATTTTTTTTCAGCATCGGATGTTATCGAAGGTAAAGCACCTAAAGACCATTTATTTCGTTTAGGTGGCATGGTTGTAAAAGGTAGCGTTGTGCGACAACCATCAGGTTTAACGGTTCGATTCGTTTTGACCGATATGGCAAAAGAAGTCACGGTTGAATACACAGGTATTTTGCCCGACTTATTTCGTGAAGGACAAGGGATTGTGGCAAACGGCAAATTAGACGCAAATGGCGTTTTTATCGCGCAAGAAGTATTGGCAAAACATGACGAAAATTATATGCCGCCTGAAGTGGCGGGCAGTATGAAAAATAAACCAGCGGAGACACAAAAATGATATTGCCTGAATTAGGACAATTTTCGTTAATTTTGGCGGCGTGTTTATCGTTAGTATTAGCCGTTGTACCATTGCTCGGTGTACAAAAAAGCGTAGGCAGTTGGATTTCGTTAGCGCGACCTACAGCATTTGGGCAATTATTTTTTATGATCGTGTCTTATGGGCTTTTGACAACAGCATTTATTACTCACGATTTTTCGGTTTTATACGTTGCGTCAAACTCCAATACGCAATTGCCATTTATGTATTTAATTGCGGGTGTTTGGGGGTCACACGAAGGTTCACTTTTGCTTTGGGCGTTGATTTTATCGGGTTGGACAAGTGCAGTTGCGTTGTTTAGCAAAAATTTACCGACCGAATTAGTCGCGCGAGTTTTAAGTATCATGGGCGCAGTGGCATTAGGTTTCTTGTTATTTGTGATTTTTACGTCGAATCCGTTTGAACGCATTTTTCCCGTTCCGCTTGAAGGTCGTGACTTGAATCCACTTTTACAAGACCCAGGTATGGCAATTCATCCGCCAATGCTTTATATGGGATATGTTGGTTTTTCAGTGGCGTTTGCATTTGCCATTGCTGCACTGATGAATGGCAAATTGGATGCAGCGTGGGTGCGTTGGACACGTCCTTGGACAACAACAGCATGGTTATTTTTAACGCTTGGCATCGTACTCGGCAGTTGGTGGGCATATTACGAACTGGGCTGGGGCGGTTGGTGGTTTTGGGATCCAGTCGAAAATGCCTCGTTCATGCCGTGGCTAGTTGGCACAGCGTTAATTCATTCTTTGGCGGCAACTGAAAAACGCGGGATGTTCAAAAGTTGGACAATTTTATTGTCTGTTTTCGCGTTTTCACTCAGTTTACTTGGTACATTTTTAGTGCGTTCAGGTGTTTTAACGTCAGTTCATGCGTTTGCCAGCGATCCAACGCGCGGGATTTTCATTTTGGTCTTTTTGGGAATTGTGGTCGGTGGTTCACTGCTACTATTTGCAATTCAAGCTCCAAAAATTCAAACAGAAGGACATTTTGAACTTGTCTCACGCGACGCGCTTTTACTTGTGAATAATGTGTTATTAGTCGGCACAACGGCGACAATTTTACTTGGTACGCTTTACCCGCTTGTTATTGACGCGCTCGGTTTAGGTAAAATTTCCGTAGGTCCTCCGTATTTTAATGGCGTGTTTATTCCATTGACGGCTCCGCTTGCGTTTTTTGTAGGCATTGGCGTTTTAGCACGTTGGCGACAAGATAATGTTTTGCGTTTATGGCAATTAGTCATGATTCCCTTGATAAGCAGTTTAGCGATTGGTTTAGTGTTAGCCTTTTCACTTAGTCATTTTACTTGGTCAGCATTGGTTGGCTTAACACTCGCGGTTTGGACTGCTATCGGTGCAGGCGTTGGTATTTATGACCGCTTAAAAAATAAAACCGATAAATGGCAAGCCTTAATTCAACAGCCGTTAAGCATTTGGGCAATGACGGTCGCGCATTTAGGCATTGCTGTATTTATTGTCGGTGTAACAATGGTTTCAACGTATTCAGAAGAAAAAGACATTCGTCTTGCACCGAATGACTCATTACATTTAGCGGGATTTGATTTTCTATTTCATGGTGTAAAACCTTCAACGGGTGCAAATTATCAAGCGAATCAAGGGCATTTCACAGTGACTAAAAATCAAGAACTCGTCGCCGAATTAAACCCACAAAAACGTATTTATAACGCTTCTGGAATGCCTATGACCGAAGCGGGTATTGATGCGGGTATTACGCGCGATTTGTTTGTTGCACTTGGTGAACCGCTTGGTAATGATGGTTCGTGGGCATTGCGTGTTTATTACAAACCGTTTGTGCGTTGGATTTGGG
>JAQTXN010000085.1 GCA_028688755.1 Methylococcales bacterium
CGGCGATGACTTTGGGATTGGAGAGGGCGATGTCGCGGTGCTTTGCACCTTTGGTCATGTCGCTGGTGAGGTGTAGCGTGGTTTTGATTTTACCGTCTTGATAAACATCTTCGATATTTAGACTGGCGAGTTCTTTGATGCGTAAGCCGAGCTTGAACGACAGCGTGAGCAACGCTTGGTTACGAATCGGATGATTGCCAGAAGCAATAATGGATTCTACCCGTTTGAGTTCTTTGTCGGTGAGAGTAGTTGCTTGACCAGTGGTGTGTTTAGGTCTGCCTTGTGGATTGGACATATCGATAGACCTTTTATGCAATTGCCGCAAGTCCTTTTTTATCGACTAAGGACAGTAGTTTAAGAGATGCTCCAGATGGGCGTTTATCGCCACATTCCCATTTACTAATTACACCTTTTGAAACGTTTAAATAAGTAGCGAAAACACTTTGACTGACATTTTCACGTTCCCGAATTTGGCGTATTTCTTCAGGGATTAAAGGACGAATAGGAGTGAGACACAATTCATCAAATTCACGCTTGGTGCATTTATCCATAAGACCAGCTTCATATAGGTCTTCTGCTGTTTCGTGAACGGCTCCCATGATGTTACTACGATATTGTTTGCTCATTGCACGTTACCTCGATAAATAATTTTTTCTGTATTGCTGTGTTGAGTTCTTCGTCAGAGTAGCTAAGAATATTTTTAGCTAATTTTTTCAGTGAAACTAAGTCGTCATCTGAAATGTTGTCTTGTTCATTTTTGGAAAAGCCATACACGAAAAAAGCGCGAGATTTAATTTTGAAAAGGATCATGGTGCGAAAACCGCTAGATTTACCAGCCCCTTGTCTTGCGACACGTTGTTTAATTACACCGCCGCCTAAATCGGCATCGATTAAACCTTGCTCGGCATTGGAAACAGCTTGGCATAAATCTGAATCGCAGATGTTAGCTTTTTTAGCAAAGCGTGAGAATGATTTGTTTTTGAAAATTCGTGTATTGGTCATCTTGGGATGATTATATCACTAAGTGATACAGTTAAGATATTATTTTTCTGCGGGATAAGATTTTTGGGATTGGATATGAAGAATGTAATAAAAAGTAGTTAATAACAGCTAATTATTACATAATTTTTTGAAGATTGAAAACGGAAGGCTTGAAAGGCTCATGAATGCTAATAATGTAATATAATGATGAATTTATTACATTTCAATCGCAGAACCGTTGGCAAATTCGTCAACATCATCACCTTACTATTGATTTATTATTTTTTGTAGCTACAATAAGTTCCATGAAATACACATGGGATGAAAATAAATTAGCTTTGAACCTTCAAAATCACAAGGTTCATTTTGCTGACATAGAAAAATTTGAGTGGCAATCTGCAATTATCGAACCCGATACTCAAAAAGATTATGGCGAATCACGTTTTTGTGCCTATGGTATTATTAACAACAGATTGCACTGTCTGGTTTTCACACCGCGCAACAATGCAATTCGACTTATCAGTCTTCGTAAAGCAAATCAAAAAGAGGTGAAACGTTATGCACTTAAAAACTAAAAAAGGTCGTTCAATTGAATTGCCCACCGATGCTGAAGATGCTGAAATTAACGCTGGCATAAAAGCAGATCCTGATACATTAGAATTAGATAGCAATGTTTTCGCTCATGCTAGACCCGCTGCCGAAGTTCTAATGGAATTATTCAATCCTGAAATTGTTGGTGAAATGTTAGGTTCGCCAAAAGGCAGACCTCCTATCAAAAATCCTAAAAAACTAACCAGCGTTCGTTTTGATCCTGACATTTTAGATTCTTTCAAAGCCACTGGTAAAGGTTGGCAAACACGCATGAATGACGCGCTAAGAGAATGGTTAAATGAACATCCTGAGCTAAGTAGTGTATAACTAGCCCTATATGTCAAGATAGTTGCGCGGAACAAAGAAGATAAATCATTAGATGATGATTCACAATCACTCGATTGGATAATTGACGCTAAACAAATTCAAAAAGCACTCATAAAACCGAAATTGACTGTCAGATTATTAAAAACGCCATACTCTTGACTCCCAACATTTGTCGGAAAAGTGTTCAATCTATACCGAATATCTCCACGCAGCTTTATGTTTTCGATAATGTCATAGGTCGCCCCTAGCCCAGTTTCAAAAATAAACGAGGTCGTGTTTTTTTGATAATTCACAGATTTACCAAGAGCGTTTGTTTGCAGTTTGTAATCCGTGTTCATGCCGCCTACAGCCGCCACAACGTAAGGTGAAAACGTGTCGCGCATAAAAAAATACTGCACATCTAACGTTCCGCCCGTTAATTGCGAATCCCCTTTCATATTGATATTTGGCTTATTACAGCACGAATAATCGTTGTCGTAGCCTTGCCAAAAACCGCGCACTTCAACATTGAAATTCGTATTCAGTTCTTTTCCAATGGCTAAACCTGTACCAAAACCATCATGTGCTTTGGTCGCTCCATCGGTATGTAAATAGCTGCCAAATGGCGCAACATAAAACGCATTTTCTGCGAAAACGTTTGCTGAGACCAATGATAAACCAGCAAAAATGGCAGTGCGTAAGTTGTAAAAAAACATAATATCTCTCTGAAATTATTTGGTAATAAGTGCATCAGCCGAAAAGCTCGTGACACCCAAAAGCTGTAATGTCGCATCGGCATTTCCATCACCATTCGTATCGGCTTGCAAGGTTTGTGTTACCGAATCAAAACGTAATTGCCCCATTTGTTTTGTGAACGTTGCAACCAAACTAGTTGCACCAATCGTTCTCACATCTATTTTATCGCCTTGCTTTACATTGAAGTCGGTAATGACATCTTGGTCACCAAACACAAACGTGTCAGCACCCAAACCGCCCGTCAAGGTATCAGCACCTGCTAAACCATTCAAAATGTTATCGGCACTGTTGCCAACCATTTGATTTGCTAGCGCATTCCCTGTGCCATTTAACGGTGCAACAATTTGAGTGATCGTGGTCACATCTTGGTTAATTTTTAACGGAATGTTCAATAGTTTCAATGTCCATTCTGGCAAACAAACTAACGGATTATCAACTAACTGTGTAGTCGTGATTTTTTTATCAATCAGCGTTTCTTGTAACGTCAAGTTCGTAAACTCTGCCGCCAAGCTCGCAACATCCGTGCTACTTTCAAGCGTTTTAGCAATGGGAACAGCACGAATCACAGGCAAACTCGGATCAGTAATTTGATTGCTGGCAATATCATCATCGCCGAATTGATTGTCCGTAATCACGATTTCAATATCGGTTATTTTGCCGCTTGCATCTTTGAGGAAATGTGCGCCATCACCGCCTGAAACACGCTGCGTATAATCATACCAACCCGCTTGTTTTGCCGTGGTTAACGCCTCGCCATCTAAGGTCACTAAAGGCAAGCCTGCTTTTTTATAAGCGTTAATTGTCGCGACTGAAACATATTTCATGTAACCATTAAAATCTGTTTCTCCTGAACGCGAAATATCAATTTTGATGAGTGTTTGCGTGCCGTCTCTTGTGGTATCAACGTCTTTAAGTCCTTTTTCGCTGTTCGCTGCAACCGAGAATTGCAGCGCATCCCATGGCGTTTTAATTTCACCGCTGGTTGCAGTGGCTTTCGGTTTTTCTCCGCCTGTGAGCGGACTATTACTAGGCAATACCGAAATTTTGCTCAATTGCGCGGAATCATCGGCTTTTCCTGATTCATCGCTGGTAACAACAATGTTAATCACAGGTTTTGCGGAGGTTAAATCGCCTTTTTGAGCGGCATTAAAATCGTCGTTAGTAATCCACGCGACATTTGCGACTGAACCTTGCGACTTATCTTCGACACCGTCATTATTTAAATCACCTTTTGCAGCAGTATTCGCTAGGTTAGCCAAATTGGTTTCGACCGCATCTACAATGCCATCTCGATCGAGTAAATCCAAACGGTTGAATGTCAATGTTAAGGTCGAATCACCGACCGAGACGTTAAAATTATCAACGCTATCGGCAGTATTTGCCGAGGTGTTTGGAACGTAAAGATAACTGCCATCGACGGTGTTAACGGTTAGCGAAGAGCCATTTGCCAACGTCATTTTGAGTAAATTCGTTCCCGCTGTTGTGCCATTTTGAAATGTGAATTTCACAGGCTGCAAATCCAAATCTGTCCAACTCTTATCGGCATTTTGCGTCATGGCTAGACCTTGAGCCGTTTGCAAACCAATTTGCCCATTCACGACATTTTGAGTAACAGAGCCGACTTTGGCTTCGCTCAAAGCTTGTTTGGCTAAATTATCAATCAAAATAGGGGGGTCTTTGGCACCTGTAATGTTGATTTTCACATTTGACACCACGCCGTCAGTCGTTTTCACCGTAA
Source organism: Methylococcales bacterium (assembly GCA_028688755.1). Lineage (GTDB taxonomy): Bacteria > Pseudomonadota > Gammaproteobacteria > Methylococcales > Methylomonadaceae > UBA10906. The sequence goes on from JAQTXN010000085.1 coordinate 4,373, forward strand.
ACGTATCGGTATAAATTTTATCTTTCAAAAATTCATTGTGCGCGGTGTCTGTTGTGTAAGACCAATTTCCTGCACCATCAATGCTAAATGAGCCAAATAACCCCGTTACATTTTGGGCGGTTACAGTAAATTTTTCGGCGTTGGTGGAGGTTAGTTTTCCTGACGTGGTTAAAATACTATCGGTTTCTGCCAATGTTTTAACGGTATCCGTAAATTGAGCAAGTAAAGGTACATTTGCTAACACCGTCGGACCACCTGGATCAACGATTGTGCCGTTTTTAACTCCATCTTTATCGAAAATACCGCCGTCAGTTAACGTGAAACTAATGGTTTTTTTAGTGGTATCACCGCCGAGTGTAATGGGTAATTTCACCCATTGCCCCGTGTTATTTTGTTTTAAATAACCATTCATAACCACGTCTGGGCTAACCGTCATCGTGATGGTTGCATCGCCGCCAATTGGCACATTTCCAACCGTCAAGCCAAATGCACCTAAGGGTAAGGTGGTGCCTTTGGGTAAATTTTTGGCGACACTATTGGTGATATTTTGAATGCTCAAGCCCTCTGCCACGCTAAATGCGGCATAACGAGGATTACCATTTTTATCATTTGCAATAGTTTTGATTGCTCCCACATTCAACTGGTATGAATCTAAAATTCCATCACTGTTCGCGTCACCAAAATTACTACCGCTTGGATTAGGAATTTTGTCTTCGGCGATATTTAGAATTCCGTCACCATCTATGTCGTCATCATATTTATCTGCCTTACCGTCGCTATCAAGGTCGGGCAAAACAGTAATGGTTACATTTTGAGTGTCGCTAACTTTCCCATCAGAAACGGAAATCGACACATTATAACTATTGGTCGAATCTGGTTTTGTATCGAATAAAACGGGGGTTTTAAATGCTAAATTTCCTGTTGCCGAATCCAGAGTAAATAAATCCTGATTTGTACCGCCAGCAAGGCTGTAATTTAGTAAATCGCCATCTTTATCGGTGGCAGTGATTGTCGTGATTGCTGTGGTTTTTTCTGGCAATTCAAATGTGGCTGAACTGGTGAAAACAGGGGCGGTATTCTCTACTTTTGTTTCAAGCGTGAACGTGAACGCATCACTGATTTGTTGATTTCCCGCCACATCGGTTTGACGAACTAAAACAGATTTTTCGCCATCATCGGTGACGCTAAAACTATCACCCGTTCCCACTGACCAATTTTGACCATTTATACTGTATTCCCACGTTGCGCCTGTTTCTAAACCCGAAATTTTAACTGTGCCATCATTGGTGATTTTGTCACCAACAATATCGGAATCATTTGCAAGCATAAGTATTGGCGCAGCAACGATGGTATCTAAGGTAAAACCTAATGAATCGCTATTTGCGCTGATATTTCCGAGCGTATCTGTTTGTCGAACAGAAACGAATTTTTTCCCCTCGTCTGTCGCAACAAAACTATCTCCAGAACCTGTTATCCAGTTTTTGCCATCTAAACTGTATTCCCAGATTGCGCCTGTTTCTAAGCCTGAAACTTTTACCGTGCCATCTTTGGTGACATTATCGCTAGCAATGCCCGAATCATTCATTAACGCCAATGTTGGTGTAGTCGCTTTTGTGCGAATTGTGAAATTTAATGCCTCGCTCGTTGCTGTATTCGCCGCTGCATCGGTTTGACGGACGAATACGGATTTCAAACCATCGCCTGTGACGGTAAAACTATCGCCCGTTCCTTTTACCCATGTAGTCCCATCCAAGCTGTATTCCCAGATTGCGCCTGTTTCTAAGCCTGAAACTTTTACCGTGCCATCTTTGGTGACATTATCTTTAGCTGTTGTAGCTAATTGAAGAGTCGGAATGGCGATTGTTGTATCTAGGGTAAAACTAAGTGCATTACTGATTGCACTGATATTTCCCGCGACATCGGTTTGTCGAACAACGATAGATTTCACGCCATCGCCTGTTAATTTAACGCTGTTTCCTGTTCCAGCTGTCCAAGCCGTCCCATCGGTGCTGTATTCCCATGTGGCATTACTTTCTAAATCCGCAATGTTTATCGTGCCATCGTTGATGATATTGCCATTCGCTTGCCCCGAATTCTTACTTAAACTCATACTTGGAGCTTTCACCACAGTATCGAGTGTGAAACTCAACGTCTCGGTACTGGTATTACCCGCGACATCGGTTTGGCGAACGGCAATAGATTGACTGCCATCGCCTTTAATTTTGAAACTTTTTGCAGTTCCTACTGTCCAAGTCTTGGCATCATCAGTGCTGTATTCCCAGACGGCATTATTTTCAATGCCTGAAACTGTGATAGTTCCATCATTAGTAATGAAATCCGTCGTTTTGCCTGAGTCCGTTGCTAATTTCACCGTTGCCGCTGTAGGGCTGGTTGAATCCAATGTGAAATTCAAGGTTGCATTACTGCTTGTTCCTGTGCTGCTTGTTTGACGCACGGATATGGTTTTTGAACCGTCACCCGTTACGTTAAAACTACTGCCGCTGCCAGATACCCAGTTAGAACCATCGGTGCTGTATTGCCACGTTGCCCCTGTCACTAAACCAGCTACATTCACGGTTCCATTTTTGGTAATCGCATCCGTTGAACTGCTACCACTGTCTACAGCTAAGGCAATTGTTGGCGTTGCTGGAAGAGGGGGAGGGGGAGGGGGTAAAACATCTGCGGTGAGCGTGACATCATTCCCATCGCCACCTTGATAGTTAATGCGGAAATAATTTCCATTTGAACTAATTAAACTGCCTTGTGATGCACCTTGAAATGTGCCAATGACCGCATCCGTGCCGTCGTTATCAATAATTTTGAAAACAGTTCCCAAAGGCAAATTAGTAACAGAAGCCAAATTCAACGTCGCATTGGTTACATTGACTGCTCCTTTGACAACAACTTGGTCATAGCCAGTGCCGACAATAGCATTGTTGAGTTGAATGTCTAATGTTGCCCCCGTTGCGAGTGTTAAACCGTTATTGAGCGTAATAATTCCAGGGCTGTTGCCCGGTGAAAGTTTGCCACCAGTTCCAATAGAAACCGCCCCTTTACTGCTATTACCTTCTGTTCCAATTACACCAGAACCACCCAAGGTTGCCCCTGTGCCAACACTAACGTTTGCGGTGTTTGCCATGGAGCCATTGAGTAACAACGTTCCACTGTTAAGTATGGTTGCACCTGAAAATGAATTTGCACCTGAAAGCGTGAGCGTGCCAGCTCCTTTTTTAGTGAAATCGTTACCCGCCCCCCCTTTTATTTCTCCACTGATCGTCACGGTGTGATTGCCCGTATCAATGTTTGCATCGCCGTTTAGGTTCAGATTTTTGTTAATTTCCGTATCACCCGTTAATGCAATATCTTTCCCTTCGGCTAAATAAATTTCTCCATTGGGCAACGAATTATCGTCTGCAACTTGCACTTCGCCATTCATGACGAAAATATCGCCCGACAAACCATCTTCATTTTCTACGCTTGCCAAAATCAGAATGCCGCCACCTGTTTTGTAGAGGTCATTTCCAGCAGTTGCGGGTTCATCAAGTTTGCCACTGAGCGTAACGGTTTTACCGCTATCAACCATCACTTCGCCGTTTGGTTCAGCAACCATGATGACATTGTTAAATTCACTGCTTTCAGTAATTTGCAATATACCTTCACCTTCACCACCAACTTGCACATAATCACTACCCAAATTGGCATCGGTGGATACGGTAAGAATCCCGCTGGAAATAACAGTTGTTCCTGCATAGCTATTTGTTCCAGAAAGTGTCAGCGTTCCTGCACCTGTTTTAACTAAGTTGCCAGAAGTTCCTATTACATCAGATGAGATTGTGAGGCTATCACTTGTGCCATTTGTCACAGTTAATGCGCCACTCAAATCTAATGAACTACCTGAAATTGTTAACGTACCGATGGTGTCAGCATTAAAAGTAATGCCACCTTTAACGGTTGCATTACCGTTCAATGCAATAACGTGTGCATCGGTGCTTTGAGGTGTAGTTAATGTTGCGGCAAAATCAATCGTGCCATTATCAACAACATAATGCAGTGCTTCACGCAAAGATAAGCCACCACCATCAACAGAATCTTCTGCGTAATTCGCACCAAAGGTAGCGTCATCACCAGAATCTGAATTTGTGGTGACGATAAAAGTTGTTGGAATATAAGTAATCAAGTCCCCATTTAAAACAAAATTCCCTGCTTCATAAACGCCCGTTAAATTAACTTGTAATTCAGGGGCATCAGCTACGCCATCTGTATCAACATAGAGAGTTGTTATTCCACCTGAAACGGATAACTGCACAGAATTCTCGGCTACCGTTGCTCCTGTACCCGTTGTCACCGTGCCATCAGTAGAATTTCGTCCTGTTGCTTTGATTGCATCAAGAACACCAAAATCAGTGATGGTATCCACACCATTGCCACTGTTTGCATATTCAAAAATGTCATTGCCACTACCACCCGTTAAGCTATCATCCTCCGTGCCGCCTACTAACGTATCATTTCCGCTACCCGCTACAATTGAGTCACTTCCAGCACCACCGTCGATAAGTGAAGGGGCTGCACCTATATCAGTGAAAGAATCGTTGCCGTTCTCTAGGTAATAACGCAGATAGCCGAGACTGTTGTTCACCGTTGCACCGCTATTGACAGTGATAGTAAGTGGATTGACTGAGCCATATGCGTCATCGGAGATGGCGTAGTAGGTGCTGTTAGATGTATTGCCACTAATGGTGTGGCTACTGCTATATGCCGTGCCGTAGGGAGATTCCAAAGCAATCCCGTAACGAAGATTATTTAATACGTTGTCGCGTACCGTAATCGGAGAGCTCACCTCCATCAAATCAATACCAGCAGTTTCATTGTCTGCTGGAGCGCGATCTACAGAGATAGTATTGTCGACAACATCCATACTTCCCGTCATTCGCAACAAAATACCCGTTGCAAAATAATCTGGGCTGATAGTGTCTAGTCCGTCGATAGTGTTGCCACTAATCGTGCCTGTCGTGCCTTCACGGTCGGCAACACCGCCATTGTTAGACGAGCCAATCTGCATACCATTTTGATTTGAAATACCATGTACGCCAACCCCCGTAATATGGTTATTTAGGATATTGACGTTCAGTTTTGGTCCCCACGCAATAATCCCCGTTTTTTGAAATGTTCCAATCGTAGAATTTTGGATTGTTACCGTCACAGGATTCGTTAATGCACTGCTACCTTCTGCAACAATGCCAAAATCCTCACTCATTCCAGAGTAGTCTCCTGTAGTTACATTAGGCATTGATGCAATATGTTGAACATTAACATGATCAATGACAGCATTTGTATTAAACGAAGAAATACCAATCAAATCTTTATTCGCGTTAAAACCATCATCTATAGCTTGATAACGTCCATCGATATTTAAATTCTTTACGGTGATTGTTCCCTGACCTGCTACATCTGTTTTCAAATCTAAAATTGGCATGCGCCAACGACCATTATTAGTCAAAAAGTCTTGATTTGATTTAACTAAATCCACTGTGTCTGGTGCTTCCAATGTCACATTACCACCTGCACCAAGTTCAGCATCAATGGTAACGGCGGTTATGGCAACAAACTGTCCTCGATAGGTTCCGTCTTTGATTAAAATACTGTCGCCATCAACGGCTTTGGCTAACGCTTCCGCTAAATTGAAACCGTCAGCAGCATCTTTATCCGAATCAAAAGTGGTTTTATCAACATAAATTGTGCTGCTAGTAACCGTCACATCGCTGTTTGTTGTATCAGTTCCGTCACTTAGACCAAATCGAATAATCGCATTGCCATAAGGCGTAGCATTGGCATAATTGACATGTTGAATCACATCTTGAACGAGCGTTGGCGTTGCATTCGCATCAAAACTAATGTCTAACTTACCCGTTGCACTAGTGTATGCCCACGTTGCAAATTGGGTACTTCCCGCTGTTGTTAACGTGCCGTTTGAATCAACACCTTTTGTGACTGAACCCGTTGCATTAAATAAACTGCTGGATGCAAAGTTATAAACATCGTTAACACTGCCATCTGCAATACCGCTTGTCGTGACTTGTTGAATCGTTAACGATGCGCCATTCCAATTGCTGCCCAATTCAACGTCGCTGACGGTTGCATTTGCATTTGCATCCAAAAGGACGGTTGCATTAGTCCCTGCCCAAACAACAGAGTTACCACTAAGATTTGTGACAACGGGGGGATTGTTGTAAGTTACGGCGAATGTGCCAAGAGTGCCATTAGCCACAGCATTTCCTGCCGTATCTGTTACGCCGTTTGAATTTATGCCAATAGTGTAGGTACCTACATCATTCACATCCCAACTTCCACTTGGTGGCGTGA
>JAQTXN010000228.1 GCA_028688755.1 Methylococcales bacterium
AATTGAGCAAATTATTGAACGTCATCCAAATATCAATTTATTGACAGCAACCAATGGCAAATTAGGCGTTGAAATCGCGCGAAAAGAATTGCCCGATGTGATTTTAATGGACATCAATTTGCCTGAATTAAATGGCTTTGAAGCGTTAGAAATTTTAAGACTTGATGCTAAAACCGCACATATTCCCATTGTTGCAGTCAGCGCAAGTGCCATGCCTAGCGACATAAAAAAAGGCATTGATGCAGGTTTTTTTCGTTACATCACTAAACCCATTCGTGTGAATGAGTTAATGGCAGTGCTAAATTTAGCACTCGAATCTATACGGGAGTAGTGCCATGACGCTACAAGCCATCGATTTATCATCAATTCTGCAAAGCAAACTGTTAATTGTTGATGATCAAGAAGCGAATGTGATGTTGCTGGAACAAATTTTATTGCGCGAAGGTTATCAATCCATTTCGTCTACCATGAAACCGCGTGAAGTTTGCGATTTACATCGCTTACATTCGTATGATTTGATTTTGCTTGATTTGCAAATGCCTGACATGGATGGTTTTGCTGTGATGGAAGAACTCAAAAAAATTGAGCAAGACAGCTATTTGCCTATTTTAGTGATTACCGCGCAACCTGATCAAAAACTTCGCGCATTAAAAGCAGGCGCAGAAGATTTCATTACCAAGCCGTTTGAAATGGCAGAAGTTTTAGTGCGTGTTCACAATATGCTCAAAATTCGTTTGCTTAATAAAGGATTGCACAGTTACAACGACGAGTTAGAACAACGTGTTCGTGAACGAACGGCGGATTTAAAAGAAGGTTATCAAGAAACCATTTTCACAATGACAAGAGCCGCCGAACATAAAGATGAAGATACAGGCGCACACGTTCAACGAATCAGTTGCTACAGTCGCGTGTTATCACAAGCTCTGGGGATGGATGAAGAATTTATCGAAAACATTTTTTTCGCAAGTCCCATGCACGATATTGGAAAAATTGGCGTACCTGATCATGTGTTACTAAAACCTAGCAGTTTTGTCCCAAATGAATGGGTTGTCATGCAAGAACACGCGGCAATGGGCGCGAAGATTCTTGGCAATAGCAAATCACCTTATTTAAAAATGGGTGCAGAAATTGCGCTCAATCATCATGAACGCTGGGATGGTAGCGGTTATCCAAATGGGAAAAAAGGGGAAGAAATTCCCATTTCAGCGCGAATTATGTGCATTTGCGATATTTACGATGCACTTCGCAGCAAACGCCCATATAAACCCGCTTTTGACCATGAAAAAACCGTTGAAATCATTATTCGCGGCGATTCTCGCACACAACCTGAGCATTTTGATCCTGTCATTCTTGAAGCATTCAAATTGATGCACCAAACGTTTTGTACTATTTTTGACGAATATGAGGCATAAAGATTATGGCAACTTACGACATTACATTAAATTTCGATAAAACCGTGAATGCCGTTTATCGTGCGGCTTTTCAAACTGCTGCAAATCGGTGGCAAAGTATTATAACGGGCGATATACCTGATTTTGAACGTATTGACGATATTGAAATTACAGTTTCTATGCCTGCAATTGATGGCGTTCACGGGATTTTAGGGCAAGCGGGATTTACCGCATTGCGCCCTATTTCAAATTTACCCTTCATGGGGGTAATGCAATTTGATAATGCCGATATTATTGATATGGCAAAGAAAAATACCTTACCTGACGTGATTTTTCACGAAATGGGACACGTTTTAGGCTTTGGAAATTTGTGGCAATCCAATCATTTAAAAGCTAACTCCGAATATACTGGTTCACACGCGCTAGCAGCGTATCGAGTTTTAGCAAATCTTACCGACGCAACGGGCATTCCCATTGAAACTGACGGCGGTTCAGGAACAGCAGGCGTGCATTGGGATGATTTAACCTTTGGCTCAGAATTGATGACAGGCTACACCAGTAATGGTGTGATGCCTTTAAGTGCGATGACTATTGGTGCCTTTGAAGATTTAGGTTATAGCGTTGATTACAGCAAAGCCGATTCATACAGCTTGCCGACAGGTTTAGAACTTGCCAATTTACAAGAATTAGTCATCGGTTCATTCATTGCACATAACAATGCAACATCGGGTGACGACGTGTTATTAGGCACGATTCATAACAACAAATTATTCGGATTAGCAGGTAACGACACGCTTTTCGGATTAGATGGCAATGACACGTTAGACGGTGGAACGGGCTGTGATGTCATGAAAGGCGGAAACGGTGATGATACTTATATTGTAGATTGTGCAAGTGACTTAGTTGTTGGAACGGAAACGGGGGGAAACGACACGGTTAAAAGTTCGGTTGGTTACACTTTGCCTCGCAATGTTGAAAACTTAATTTTAACGGGGGCAAAAAACATCAGTGGCACAGGCAATGACAGCAATAACGTTTTAACGGGCAATTCAGGAAATAACAAACTTAGCGGCGGATTAAGCAATGACACGTTAAACGGCGGTTTAGGCAATGACACGCTAACAGGTGGCGCGGGTCTGAACGAGTTTTTGTTTAATACCAAATTATCCGCAAACAACATTGACAAAATTACGGATTTTGTTGTTTCAGATGACACGATTCAGTTAGAGAATGCGATATTTTCTGAACTTACTAAAACAGGCATTTTGAATCCGACCTATTTTAAAATCGGCACAATG
>JAQTXN010000086.1 GCA_028688755.1 Methylococcales bacterium
CCTAAAATATCTCATTTACCGCAAATGTTTGGAGGATAAAAATGATGCAAACATTTCAAGTCAATTCGCACATTAACGAAAATGGTGTGTTATCTGTTAATTTGCCAAAAGAATGGGCAGAAAAAGATGTGAATGTGGTTTTGGTTTTGGAGTTTTTAAATAAACTAAAAGACTCTAAACCCAAAAAAGAAAGTCTCGCTGGAGCGTTTGATTTATTAACACAAATGCCAGAGGATTTTATGTTGCAACGCCAAGATGATTTGCCGCAAGAGCGAGAGGAATGGTTGTGACAGTACGATATTTACTCGATACAAACATTTGCATTTATATCAGCAAAAAACGTCCGCCCGAAGTTTATCAACGATTTTCAGAGTTAAGTATCGGCGATGTTGGAATGTCGATGATTACTTTTGGTGAGTTGAGATTTGGGGCAGAAAAAAGCCAACATCGTGAAATCGCTTTAGAAAAATTAGAACAATTGTTGCGTTATATTCCAGTCATCATGCCAACGCAGCAAACAGCCGAAAAATACGCCATTATTCGGAACCAACTTGAAAAAATTGGTCAGCCAATTGGCAATAACGATTTGTGGATTGCCGCTCATGCGTTAAGTGAAAACTGTATTTTGGTTTCTAACAACTTGCGTGAATTTAATCGAGTTGAAAATTTACGCACTGAAAATTGGTTGTAAAAAAGCAGGCAGCGACACGATTATGGATTTATCGATAGGCAAAAATATCTACACAAAAACAATACTTTTATAAATTTCAACGAGAAAAATCATGACCACATTAGCAATCATCGGCGGCACAGGTTTAAGCCAACTCACCGCCTTAAAAAATCCACGTCGCGAGGCTGTCAACACACCTTATGGCAATCCCTCGGCAGAATTTGTCATCGGCACAATTCAAAACAAAGAAGTCATTTTTTTAGCACGTCACGGCAATCCACACGCGATTCCACCACACAAAATTAACTATCGCGCCAACATTTGGGCATTGCAGCATTTAGGCGTAACAGACATTATCGCGGTTGCTGCTGTCGGTGGCATCACGTCTGAAATGACACCCGCGTCGCTCGCTATTCCTGACCAAATCATTGATTACACTTATTCGCGCGAACACACATTTTTCGATGGCGCAGACGGCAACGTGACGCACATTGATTTCACTTATCCGTATTGCCAAAAACTTCGCGCAGGGTTGATTACAGCGGCGGCATCTGCAAATTTACACGTTAGCCCGATTGGCACTTACGGTTGCACGCAAGGCCCAAGACTTGAAACAGCGGCGGAAATTGCTCGCATGGAACGTGACGGCTGCGATTTAGTTGGCATGACGGGAATGCCTGAAGCGAGCTTGGCAAAAGAACTTGGTTTGAATTACGCCGCGCTTGCTGTGATGGCAAATTGGGGCGCAGGCAAAACCGCAGGTGAAATCACGATGGCAGAAATTGAAGAAAATTTGCATCACGGCATGGCGAATGCCGCGACGTTGTTACAAGCCTTTGTTGCGGCATATTAAAAAATGCCATCCGTTTTTGATTTTGCTGAAAAAGCGTTACATTGCGCCAATCGTGATGAATTACTCGCATTAACGCACGAAGCGTGGCGATTAGCTGAAAGTGGTGCATTACGTTTTGAATCTGAAAACGCGCCACTTTCAATTGAAAATGTCCGTTTTCCAGAAAAGCCCATTTTGTTACCACCGCGCGAAATGCCAAAACGTAAATTTCATACTCGTGAAGGACTGGCGGCATTTTTTCATGCCATTGCTCACGTTGAATTTGTGGCGATTTATTTGGCGTGGGATATTTTGTATCGCTTTCGCAAGTTGCCTGAAGATTTTTATCGTGATTGGTTGCGTGTCGCCGATGAAGAAGCGCAACATTTTGCGCTGTTGCAAACGAAGTTGAAAACGTTTGACCTTGATTACGGCGATTTACCTGCCCACAGCGGTTTGTGGGATTTGGCGCAATTTACCGCTGATGATTTGCTCAAACGTCTCGCTCTCGTGCCGCGAAATATGGAAGCGCATGGTTTAGATGTTACGCCGCCTTTAATCGAAAAATTTAAACAACTTGGTGACGACAATGCAGTCGAGATTTTAACTCGTATATTAACTGACGAAGTCGGACACGTTGCGCTGGGTTCAAAATGGTTTAAATGGCTGTGTGAACAAAAAAACTTAGAGGTTGAAACCACTTATCAAAACCAGCTTTTGAATTATTACACCCAAAAAGGTGGCGGTTTAAAAGGGAATTTCAACCATGAAATGCGTTTAAAAGCAGGTTTTTCAGAAAGCGAATTGGCGTGGCTAGTCGCGCAAAGTCAGTGAAAAAAGCAAAAAGGATTGCATGAGCGAAGAGAGAATTTTATTTTTAACAGGTTCACTGGCTGAAAAACAGTTGCGTAGCGTTTTGGAAAAAATGCAGCCTGATTTTACCTATCGAGTGCATCAACTCGGCTTAAAAGTTGCCGCGTTGATGACGGCGGACATGATTGAGCGCAAATTAAAAGACACGTTTGGCGCGACAAAAATTATTGTACCTGGTCGGTGTCGCGGTGATTTAGACGCGCTTTCTGAAAAATTAGGCATTCCCGTTGTGCGCGGCACGGATGAAGTGAAAGATTTACCATTGTTTTTTGGTAAAAAAATCCAAATTGCGAATTTAGATAATTACAGTGTAAAAATCTTTGCTGAAATCACCGATGCGCCAAATTTAACGATTCCGCAAATTTTAAATCGCGCGGCATATTATCGAAAAAATGGTGCAGACGTGATTGATTTAGGTTGCTTGCCAAGTACGCCATTTCCACACATGGAAGACGCGATTGCCGCCTTAAAACAAGCCAATTTTTTGGTCAGCGTGGATTCGCTTGAACCTGATGATTTATTGCGTGGTGGCAAAGCGGGTGCGGACTTTTTGCTCAGTTTGCATGAAAGCACGCTTTGGATTGCCGACGAAGTGACGGCAACGCCGATTTTGATTGCTGAAACGCATACTGATTTAAACTCGCTCGACCGCGCCATTGCGAAAATGCAGGCAAAAAATCGTCCATTTATCGTTGACCCGATTTTAGACCCGATTCATTTTGGTTTTACCGCTTCAATTGTGCGTTATCACGAAGTTCGACAAAATCACCCAGACGTTGAAATGATGCTCGGCGTGGGCAATATCACCGAACTCACGCACGCCGATACCGCTGGAATGAATGCGCTGTTAATGGGAATTTGCTCTGAACTTAACATCAATCATATTTTAGCGACCGAAGTCAGTCGTCATGCGTCACGCGCGATAAAAGAAGCGGATTTAGCGCGACGCATTATGTTTGCAGCCAAAGAACATGACACGTTGCCAAAGCACATCAATTCAGGTTTGATGGCGTTACATGAACCGACTGCTTTTCCGTATTCGCTCGCTGAAATTCAAGAACTCGCTGCACAAATTAAAGACCCCAGTTATCGGGTTCAAATCAGCGAAGAAGGCGTGCATATTTTTAATCGAGATGGTTTTCACAGCGCAACTGACCCGTTTGAATTATTTCCCAAATTAGGCGTTGAAAATGATGGCGGTCATGCGTTTTATTTAGGCGTTGAACTCGCTCGCGCTGAAATTGCCCAAAAATTAGGCAAACGTTTTAATCAAGACCAAGAACTAGATTGGGGGTGTGCGGTAGATTCAAAAGAATCCGAAGTGGATTTGCATACTTTTAAACCTGCTGGGACGACGTTTAAAAAAGAATAAAATTTTTTAATCTCTGCAATGAGGATAAAACCATGAATGTAAAATATGCCGTCAATTATCTTACCGAAGATGAGTATTTAGAAAGCGAAAAAACCAGAGAAATCAAACATGAATATGTTGATGGTGAGATTTATGCAATGGCAGGTGCAAGCCGCAGTCATAACATTTTAACCAGCAATATGCTGTTTCAATTTATGTCACACTTAGACGGAACCCGCTGTATTCCATTTTCTGCCGACATGAAAGTGAAAGTTGAAACGCAAAACAGCAGCAAATTTTTTTATCCTGACGTACTCGTTACCTGTGACGATGAAAATGGTCACGATTATTACACCGACAAACCGATTATCATTGTCGAAGTATTATCAAAAGCAACTCGCCAAACAGATAAAACCTTTAAATTAAACGCTTACAAAACGCTACCGAGTTTGCAGGAATACGTTTTAATCGAACAAGATTTTGCCGAAATTGAAGTTTGCCGACGCAGCAATGCTTGGCTTTCAGAACGCTATTTTTTGGGTGATTCGGTGACATTTGAATCCATTGGTTTAACGCTATCTGTCGAGGCAATTTATCATCGCGTGCCAAATCAAGATGTTCTGGAATATTTGGAAACGCAAAGGCAAAAAACTGAACAAAAATAAAATGATTCAAGAACTTATTGTTACCACTCAAAATGCCGCAGGCATTATTCACCTCGCGCCGATGGGCGTACATATTCACGGCGATGAAATTGCGATTTTGCCGTTTCGCCCGTCAACAACGCTCACAAATTTACTCGAAACCAAAACTGCCGTTTTAAATTATTGCGATGACGTGCGAATTTTTGCAGGTTGTTTAACAGGGCGACGCGACTTTGCGTTGAATGGCTTGATTTTAAAATGTGCATTGGCGCATAGCAAAGTCGAATTAGTGCGCGTCGAAGACGATGAAACACGCCCAAAACTCGTTTGCAAAATTTTAAAAACGGTTAATCACGCACCATTTTTAGGCTTTAATCGCGCTCAGTATTCGGTTTTAGAAGCGGCAATTTTGGTCAGTCGTTTAAAAATGTTACCGCTTGAAAAAATTGATAGCGAGATTGCGTATTTAAAAATTGGGCTAGAAAAAACCGCTGGGCAGCGCGAATTGGAAGCGTGGGGCTGGTTAATGGACGAAATTGAAGCATTCAAAAAGGAGAATGCAAAATGACTGGAATGCTTGCGAGCGTCAAAAACGTAACCGAAGCGCAAATCGTTTTAAATGCAAACGTCGATATTATCGATTTAAAACAACCTGAATTTGGCGCGTTGGGCGCGTTGCCGATTGAATTAGTAGCTGAAATTGTGACTGAAATTAACGGTCGTTTGCCCGTAAGCGCGACAGTTGGCGACTTGCCAATGGATGAAAATCTGATTTTTAACGCCGTTTGTGAAATGGCAAAAACAGGCGTGAATTTTGTCAAAATCGGTTTTTTTCCATCAGAGAATTGGCAAGTTTGTGTGCAGAAATTAGCGTCTATCACTGAAAATACACGCTTGATTGCCGTGTTATTTGCTGACACAAAATCTGATTTTTCGATTATTTCACATTTAAAAACAGCCAAATTCGCAGGCGTGATGCTCGATACGATGGATAAAAAAAATGGTTCGCTCACCGATGTCATGACCCGCGAAACGATTACTGCATTTGTCGAACTAGCAAAAACACACAATTTACTTTGCGGTTTGGCAGGTTCATTGCGATTAGAAAACATCGCTCCTCTTTTACCACTTAACGCGGATTATTTAGGCTTTCGTGGCGCGTTATGTGCTGAAAATAATCGCGTGCAATCCTTAGATTTTCACGCATTGCAACAAATTCGTAATGCCATACACACTTCTTTTTAACTTAGTTTTTATTACTTTATGTTCGATTTTTTAGAAAAAAAACACACTATCGCAGGCGCAGGTTTTAATCGTTGGTTATTACCACCTGCTGCGCTCGCCATTCATTTATGTATCGGTATGGCGTATGGTTTTTCAGTATTTTGGTTGCCTCTTTCCAAAGCAATTGGTATCAAACAAAGCGTTGCTTGCCCTGTGGATGTTGGCTTTTTTGCAGAATTATTTGTCACAACCTGCGACTGGAAAATTTCAACTCTCGGCTGGATGTACACCTTATTCTTCGTATTTTTAGGTTCGTCAGCAGCAATTTGGGGAGGCTGGCTTGAACACGTCGGCTCGCGCAAAGCGGGTGTTGTCAGCGCACTTTGTTGGTGTGGCGGCATGTTATTGTCAGCTCTTGGCATTTACACACATCAATTCTGGCTCATGTTATTGGGTTCAGGTGTAATCGGCGGTATCGGTTTGGGCTTGGGTTATATTTCTCCCGTTTCGATGCTGATTAAATGGTTTCCCGACCGTCGCGGCATGGCAACAGGCATGGCAATTATGGGTTTTGGTGGTGGCGCGATGATTGGTTCACCGCTTGCAACGTTTCTCATGGGACATTTTGCAACCGAAACCGATGTCGGCGTGATGCAAACCTTTATTGCTATGGCTGGTATTTATTTTGTGTTCATGATGGCAGGCGCGATGACATATCGCTTACCTGTTTCAGGTTGGCAACCCGCTGGTTGGACACCTCCTGTTTTGACTGAAAACAAAATGGTTACGCCACACCATGTTCACGTTAAAAATGTTTTTAAGATTAAACAATTTTGGCTGGTTTGGATTGTGCTTTGCATGAACGTTAGCGCGGGAATTGGCGTAATTGGTATGTCGTCACCAATGTTACAAGAAGTTTTCGGCGGACAACTCATTGGCATTGCGAAAACTTATAGCGAACTCGATAAAACTGAACTCGCCACCATTGCAACGGTCGCCGCAGGTTTCACCGCATTGCTCAGTTTATTTAATATCGGTGGACGTTTTTTCTGGGGCAGTTTGTCGGATAAATTAGGGCGCAAAGTCACGTTTTTAGTGTTTTTCATTCTGGGCAGCACGTTGTATTTGAGCGTTTCAGCCAGCGCGATGGCAGGCAATAAAGTGTTATTTGTTGGCGCGTTTTGCTTAATTTTGAGTATGTACGGCGGAGGATTTGCCGCTGTTCCTGCCTATTTAGCCGATTTATTTGGCACGCAAATGGTCGGTGCAATTCATGGGCGATTACTTACAGCTTGGGCAACAGCAGGCGTTTTAGGCCCTGTGATTGTGAATTATATGCGCGATTATCAGCTCAGTTTAGGCATTCCGCGCGAACAAGTTTATAACCAAACGATGCTTATTTTGGCTGGCTTGCTGATGATTGGTTTGATTTGTAATTTGCTCATTCGCCCTGTTGACGAAAAATGGTTTATGTCAGCAGATGAACTCGCACAAGAAAAACATTTGGCAGAAGATAAAATCCACGCCGAAGAAGTGAGTGCTGATGAAACTGACGATATGGTGACATCAACACCTGTGATGTTGGTTTATATCGCGTGGACAGTTATCGGCATTCCACTCGCGTGGGGAATTTATAAAACGCTAATGAACGCGAGTAAATTTTTTGGCTAATTCACGCTAACTGCGTCAACGCATGAAAAGCCTTTGCGACGGTGTCAGATTCTGTTTGTGTTAAAACATCTTTCACTTGTCCATTGGCTTTGATTTGTCCACGATGCAACACAATCAAATGGTCATCTTGATACACTTCATCCATCAAATGACTTGCCCAAAGCACCGCGATTTTTTCATTCGCAACGAGTTGATGCACATAATCCACAATGCCTTGACGGCTCGGAATATCAAGCCCGACCGTTGGTTCATCGAGCAATAACAACGATGGTTTATGCAAAAGCGCACGAGCAATTTCCACACGTCGTTTGTGTCCGCCGTTTAATTGCCGCACTTTTTCGCCGCGTCGCTCATACATTTGCAACCGTTCTAATTCTTCTTGAATGCGTGATTTTGCAAGTTTTGAACTCATGCCATGCAACGCACAGTGATAATTTAAGTTCTGCACAACCGTTAAATCCATATCGAGCGTCGTTTGTTGAAACACCACGCCTAAACGTGCTAAGGCTTGGCGTGACTGCTTTTGAATATCAAATCCGCACAATTCAATTTTTCCTGCGTGCGTATCGTATAAATGGGTAATGAGAGAAAATAGCGTACTTTTCCCCGCGCCATTTTCACCCAAAAGTAATGTGCATTCGCCCGCTGAAATTTGAAAATTAACGTTATCAAGAGCTTTTTTTTGTCCATAAGAAAAGGTTAAATTTTCGACGGTTAACGCAATCTTATTCATAGTTTTACCGCCAAACCCCAAGGATAACTGCCAACGCCGATAGATTTCGTCACCGTTTGAGATTCTAAATCGATAATCGACACGTCGTTGCTGATACCGTTTGCGGTGTATAAATGTTTTTGGTCAGGCGAAAAAGCTACATTCCAAACCCGTGAACCAACCAAAAAATACCTTTCAATTTCAAACGTTTGAGCATTCACAACAGCAACACGATTTGCCGTACCCAGTGCCACATAAGCACGCTTGCGTTCTTTATCGATTGCTACGCCAACAGGTTGAATTTTATCAGCGGCTAAACCTTGAATTGAGAAAGTAATCGTTTTTATAGGTTGTTTTGTTTTAGTATCTAAAACCATCAGACTACCTGCCATTTCAGACGTGACCCAAAGTTGCGAACTATCGGGCGTGAATGTCACAAAACGTGGACGCGCATCAACTAGCGTATTTTCAACAATCGTCTGCGTTTTTACGTCAATCCAATGCACCATATTTGTGGTTTCCGATGCGCTGATTAACCATTGATTATCCGCGCTGACACAAATGCCTTCAGGTTCAACGCCGACTTTAATTTGTTTGCTAACTTTCTTTTTCGCCAAATCAATCACGGTGACTAAACTATCGTCTTCGTTTGAAACGTACATTTTTTTGCCGTCAGGACTGAGCGCGAAAGTTTCAGGGTCTTCGCCCGATGGCAAGTTTCCCGTTTGTTTTAGCGTAGTCGCATCGAAAATTTTAATTGTGTTGTCGTCGCTCGTTGCAACGTAAAGTGTTTTATTATCGGGGCTTAACGCAATGCCACGCGGGCGTTTGCCAACGGGAACTGTTTTTAAAAGTTTGCCATCTGTAGGATTTAACACGGCAAGCGCGTTGTCTTTTTCGAGTGTGATAAAAACGGTTTCGGCATGAGCGACACTAAAAAATGTCAATAATGCGAAAGATAAAAGTTTTTTCTTCATAAAAATTACCCCGTCAAAATGAAACATAGGCAAAGTCTAACAGAATTTTAGTTGTAATCTATTTGTATGAAAAATGAAGACAAAAATTATTGGTTAATTATTGCAACCTCGGGGCGAATGCTTGCTCAAGCCGCTAAAAACGAAGGCTTTGCAATGCTTGTTATTGATTGTTTTGCAGATGTAGACACGTTCAATTATGCAAAAAAAGTGATTCGCGTTGATTCACTAACAATTGAAAACTTAACTTTCGCGCTTTCGCAGTTAAATCATTTTCAAATTGCAGGTGTAGTTTATGGCAGTGGTTTTGAAAATCACGTTGAAAGTTTGTATTTCTTAGAAAAGCATTTTGTTTTAGCGGGAAATTCAGCGGCTATTTTTGAGCAAGTTCAAGATAAACGTGAATTTTTTTCTGCGCTGGATGATTTAAAAATTCCGTATCCTCAAACCCGTTTTTCAACACCAAAAAATTCAACAATTTGGCTAACAAAACCGCTAATGGGACAAGGTGGAGTTGGCATCAATTCACAAAAAACTGAGATTTACTGGCAACAATTTTGCGGAGGCAAATCAGGTTCAGTTTTATTTTTAAATTCCGAAATCGTTGGTTTTAACACCCAATGGACATACGGCGATTTTTTATTTGCAGGCATTTCAAATCACAGCGATTTAAGTGATTTTCAAAAAAAACAGCTTGGGTTGTGGGTGCAAGAATTGGCGACGCATTTCAATTTACGCGGTTTGAATTCGCTCGATTTTATTCACAACGAAAACGAGATTTTCGTTTTAGAAATCAATCCACGTCCGTCTGCGAGTATGCAACTTTATGATTTACCATGTTTTTCACTACACATCGAATTAACAAACTCTATCACTGCACAAATTGATTTTTCTGCGTATCAAATTATTTACGCGCCACATTCGCTCATCATTCCCCAAAATTTTAACTGGTCTAAAAACTGCCACGATTTGCCGCAAAACGGCGTGATAATTCGCAAAAATTCGCCCATTTGCAGTATGATTGCACGCGGAATGCAGCCTGAAGCTGTGTTAAAAATTTTAGAAATTAACGTTAAAAAATTGGAAGGAAATTTAAAAATGACTCAAGCAAGTGTGAACAAATTAACTCAACCGTTGGTGCAAGAATTGATTACCAATGCGGCAAAGTTGCGCGTTGGCGTTGAAAAACTCGAAAACGGTTGCACGATTATCGACGCAGGTATTAACCATGTTGGTGGTTTGGAAGCTGGACGAATCATTGCTGAAACCTGTTTGGACGGCATGGGAACTGTGTCAATTTCACATAGTCCGTACACCACAAACTGGCCATTATCGGTAAATGTTCACACGGGCAATCCCGTTTTAGGTTGTTTGGGCAGTCAATATGCGGGTTGGAGTTTGTCACACGAAAAATACTACGCCCTCGGTTCAGGCCCAGCGCGTGCAATGGCAACGAAACAAAAAGACGGGCAAACCATTCCTGTTGAAGAGCTGTATCAAGAATTGGCGTATCACGACGAAGGCGATGCAGCAACGCTTGTTATCGAAAACGACGCTGTTCCACCGCTTGCAATCGTTGAAAAAGTCGCCGCCGCGTGTGGCATTTCACCTGAAAAATTAACCATCATCGTTACGCCAACCAGCAGTTTGGCAGGCGGCGTTCAAGTGGTGGCGCGAGTTTTGGAAGTGGCTATGCACAAAGCTCATGCGCTGCATTTCCCCTTAGAAAACATTGTTGACGGTT
>JAQTXN010000229.1 GCA_028688755.1 Methylococcales bacterium
ATTCGGAGAGTTGGCCGAGAGGCTGAAGGCGCTCCCCTGCTAAGGGAGTATGGGCTTTAACTCCCATCGAGGGTTCGAACCCCTCACTCTCCGCCACTTATAGCTGTTCTATTCATTTACCTTTTCGCCGTTATGACAAAAATTTGGCTCCACTGGTGACTTTAAATGTTCATGATCTAAGTTTCAATAAATCCCATTCCCTTTCTGTCTATTGCCTTAGACCATGTTGATTGTGCTGTCGAAAATATCACAATGTTCGTCTAATGAAAATTAACACTATCATCTGACGCACATTTATTATTTTAAATAAATACTAGTAATTTTAAAAAATGTTGTTATAATGGACTTTCTTTGCCGGGGTGGCGGAACTGGTAGACGCGCTGGATTCAAAATCCTGTGAGGGTGACTTCGTGCCGGTTCGATTCCGGCCCTCGGTACCAAATGCGTATCTGAACAAGGTGCAAAGAAATTTAAAGCTCGTAAGCCATTCATAGCCTACGAGCTTTTTTATTGCCTTCAAGAAAAGCTATTTTGCAAATGAATTTTTTACACGCTTGGCAATTATAATCGACCAAATTAACACCCAAATTGAAAAAAGCAACAACACGATAATGGGCATATTCAAAACGCGCGTTGCATGAACATTCGTTTCAGGCAATGCCTCAAGCTCGTGAGCCACTGGCAAATCAAGCATCACATCTTTGGACATTGGCGGATAACACACCCCCCGTTCGGCGCAACCTTGAAAATACGCGCGTAATTTCACCGTTTGCTTGCCGTGGTCTTCTCGCAAAAGCGGCACATCAAAATGCAACGATTCTGAAAATATTTCTACTTTACCAAAGGCTTCATCCTGTTTGGGCAAACCATTTGGTACAAAATAATCATTCAATGTCGTGCCTTCGCTATTTACAAGTTCGAGCTTTATTTTTTCACGATACAAATAATAAGCAGGCGCAATTTCCCAATTCACATACAGCGTATTGCCATTTTTGACGCTAGCCGAAAATTCAAACGCTTGTTCAGGTTCGAGTAATTGCTCACCAAATACATTCAATTTTGCTGCCGCCACATTGCGAACTAATTGCTCAAGCGAATCATCGGCAAAAATCGATGCGTTAAAGGAAAAAGAAAAAATAGTTAAAAAAACTAAGACGAAACGTGACATGAGCTAATCCAGTTTAAGTAATCGGGCAAACCTTGCTCAACTGGCAAGGCGATAATTTCAGGTATTTCATAAGGATGATTTGATTTTAACCAATTTTCAATTGGCGCGTAGTAATTTGCCTGTGCTTTGATAATTAGTAAATGCTCTTGCGCGGTTTCGATTTCTCCTTGCCACGCATAAACTGAAGTCATTGCAGGCAAAATGTTTACACAAGCCGCTAATTTTTGAAGCACTAAATTCTGAGCGCATTGCCGTGCAAGTTCAAAGCTCGGAAAAGTACAAAGAATCACTTGGTAATTTGTTGTCATAAACAGTTTTATTGTCATAAACAGTTTTATTATGGTTATCGCGTACCGCATTATTGTTGAAAATAGTGTAAATTAACAACCTGAAAATGTTGTTAATTTAACTTTTGAAAGTAGTGAGAAAATTCCATGAAATTAAGCAGTAAATGGCTCAAAACGTATCAGTGGATGTTGTGCATCATTTTGACAATGGTGTTTTTAGGACATACTGCTGGGCAATTTCAAATTCCCACGATGCAGCGTGTCGAAAACATTTTGTACGATTTACGCTTGCGAATGACCATGCCAAATACCATTGATGACCGCATTGTCATTTTAGACATCGATGAAAAAAGTTTAGCGCAAGAAGGACATTGGCCTTGGCGCAGAGACAAGCTCGCTTATTTAATGGATATGGTTTTTGATTATTACGGTGCAAAAGTTCTTGGATTCGACGTTGTGTTTTCCGAAGCGGATACGAGCGGCGGCATGGATGCACTCGATAAATTAGCCAAAACGGATTTACAACAAGACAGTAAGTTTTTATCAGCTATTGAAAAAGTCCGTCCCGAATTATCGTTTGATGACAAATTCGCACAAAGTTTAAAAAATCGTCCCGTTGTGATGGGCTATTTTTTAAGTCATCACGAAGAAGCCAATAACGAATTAGGACTTTTGCCTCAACCATTAGCTAGTGCAAAAGGACATGATTTCTCATCGTTCCTTTTTCAAGCACGCAGTTATGTTGGTAATTTGCCGCAATTGCAATCCGCAACAGGTTTGGGAGGTTATTTAAATAATTCAAATGTTGATGAAGATGGTGTTTATCGCCGTTTGCCAATGGTGACGCAATATAAAGACCAGCTTTATAGCACGTTGTCGCTGTCGATTTTGCGTCAAGTGATGGGAATGCCTGACGTTGAATTTATTACCAGCGACGATTATGGCGATTCGCGTTTAGAAGCCATTTCGCTTGCAGGTTTTAAAGTTCCCGTCGATGCTGAAGGTAATTTATTAGTACCGTTTCGTGGGCGGCAAGGGAGTTTTCCTTATATTTCAGCCACTGATGTATTAAATGGCGTTGCCGACGTTTCACAATTAAAAGATAAAATCGTGATTGTCGGTACCTCAGCAGCAGGTTTACTAGATTTACGTTCAACACCTGTACAAAACATTTATGCAGGGGTCGAAGTTCATGCCAACATTTTGAGCGGCTTACTTGATCAAACAGTCC
>JAQTXN010000087.1 GCA_028688755.1 Methylococcales bacterium
CAACTGCGGAATGGGCTTTCGCGGCATACGCAGCAACTTCTTCTACGACAACTTTTTTGCTGTCTAAATTTAGAGCCATAGCTTACTCCGATAATTCTGAAAAATTTTCAGCTTGAAAATTCACACTTTGTGTCGTGTGTTTAACTTACGGTACGCATCGATTGATGTCGTTCCGCCTACGCAGGCTAATTAAGTGAAACACCCCTGCGGTCTTTGACGGCTACAGGGCGCAAGCCCTGCAACTCAAAGTTTGGTTTTAAGATTACAAACCACTCATATCCAACCACAAGCCAGGACCCATGGTTGAAGAAAGTGTGATTTTTCTAATGTACACACCTTTTGAGGTTGATGGTTTTAATCTTTTTAAATCTGCGATTAAGGCTTCTAAGTTACCTTGGATTGCGGCTGTGTCGAACGCCACTTTGCCTAATGTAGAATGAACAATACCACCTTTGTCGTTTCTATAACGAACTTGACCCGATTTTGCATTTTTAACAGCCGCTGCAACGTCAGTGGTTACTGTGCCAACTTTTGGGTTTGGCATTAAACCGCGAGGTCCTAAAATTTGACCTAATTGACCGACAACGCGCATTGCATCTGGAGAAGCGATAACCACGTCAAAATTCATTTCGCCTTTTTTGACTAAATCACCTAGGTCATCCATACCAACGATGTCTGCACCAGCTTCTTTCGCCGCTTCAGCGTTTGCACCTTGTGTAAATACCGCAACGCGAACAGTTTTACCAGTTCCGTTTGGTAACACTGTTGCACCACGAACATTTTGGTCTGATTTGCGTGGGTCGATGCCTAAATTAACACTTACGTCGATTGATTCAGCGAATTTTGATGTTGAAAATTCTTTTAATAAAGCAACGGCTTCAGCAACAGAATATTGTTTGTTTGCATCAACTTTTGCCTTGATTAACTTTGCTTTCTTTGTCAATTTAGCCATTTTACAAACCCTCCACTACCAAGCCCATGCTTGTCGCACTGCCTGCAATTGTTCTTACCGCTGCATCTAAGTTTGATGCAGTCAAATCTTCCATTTTAACTTTCGCAATTTCTTCTAATTGCTGACGAGTCACGGTACCGACTTTTTTCGTATTTGGATTGCTGCTACCACTTTTTAAGCCCAAAGCTTTTTTCAATAAAATAGAGGCTGGTGGCGTTTTGGTAATGAACGTAAAACTACGATCACTGTAAACGGTGATAACAACTGGCAAAGGCAAGCCTTTTTCAACATCCTGTGTTTTTGCGTTGAACGCTTTGCAGAATTCCATAATGTTCACACCACGTTGACCCAACGCAGGACCTACTGGTGGACTTGGATTTGCTTCACCTGCTTTGACCTGCAATTTAATGTAGGCGGTAATTTTTTTAGCCATAACTTACTCCATTGTGGGTTAAACGCCTTTCGGCTCCCCTATTAAGACAAAAAATCTCCGACTTAAAAAGTCGGAGATAATGAACAAAAAACTTTATTTAGGTTTTCTCTACCTGATCGAAATTTAATTCGACAGGGGTTGCGCGCCCAAAAATAAGAACTGCGACTTTTAATTTACTTTTTTCGTAAAGCACTTCTTCAATTTCGCCGTTGAAGTCTTTGAAAGGACCATCAATAATACGAACCACTTCACCTGCTTCAAATAGCACTTTGTGACGCGGCTTGTTAATCCCTTCCTCAACGCGATTCAAAATTGCATTCGCTTCTTTTTCGGTAATTGGCGCAGGACGATCCGAAGTACCGCCAAT
This sequence comes from Methylococcales bacterium, assembly GCA_028688755.1. Lineage (GTDB taxonomy): Bacteria > Pseudomonadota > Gammaproteobacteria > Methylococcales > Methylomonadaceae > UBA10906. The sequence continues at coordinate 1,753 of JAQTXN010000087.1, forward strand.
AAACCCCAACACCTTTGGCGTATCTTTCACCAAATGCCAAGACTCATTGGTCAATTCCATTTGAACTAACACATAACCTGGAAAAAATTTGCGTTCACTTTTACGTTGTTGCCCCATTTTCATCTCAACGACTTCTTCTGTTGGAATGAGAATCTGACCAAAAAGATCGTCTAAACCTTCGCGTGAAATGCGCTCTTGAAGTGAGAGTTTAACTTTGTTTTCGAAATTAGATTGTGATTGAACGACATACCAGCGTTGCGACATATTACGCCTGCCCCGTCAATAAGCGTACACCCCAAAATAGGAACGTATCGAGTAACCAAAGAACTAAACTAACAATCGAAACCATTGCAAACACTAATAAAGTGGTGCGTGTCGTTTCATCACGAGTTGGCCAAACAATTTTTCTAACTTCGATTTTTGAATCAGCGACAAATGCTGTGATCGTATGCCCCCAAGCCGTTGTTGCAAGCATTGCAACCACACCGCCTGAAACTGCTAATAAACCTAAAACACGGTAAATTAACTTTACGTCGGAAAAGTGATAAAACGCCGCAATTCCAGCAATAACAAAGACGACGGAAAAAACTTGTTTGACAACATCAAAAACGTTTGTTGATGCCTCTGCTTGCGTATTCATAAGTGCGGACTTTTAAGATGAACTATGAAAATAAGATGATTTTGTGCTGGCAGGCCAGGAGGGGCTCGAACCCCCAACCAGCGGTTTTGGAGACCGCCATTCTACCAATTGAACTACTGACCTATTCAGACAAACTTTTGATACTACTTAAAGCCACGCCGATTAAGACGTGGCAAAAACTTTTTATTCGATGATTGAAGCTACAACTCCCGCACCTACTGTGCGACCGCCCTCACGAATTGCAAAACGCAACCCTTCTTCCATAGCGATGGATGAAATCAATTTCACTTTTACTGAAATATTGTCACCAGGCATTACCATTTCAACGCCTTCTGGTAATTCTACTGCGCCTGTTACGTCAGTTGTTCTGAAGTAGAACTGTGGACGGTAACCGTTGAAGAATGGTGTATGACGACCACCTTCATCTTTTGACAAGATGTAGATTTCAGAGTTGAAGTAAGAGTGTGGTTTGATTGTGCCTTTGTGTGCTAAAACTTGACCACGTTCAACGTCATCACGTTTTGTGCCACGCAACAATAAACCAACGTTATCGCCTGCTTCACCTTGATCCAACAATTTGCGGAACATTTCAACGCCAGTACAAGTTGTGACAACTGTTGGACGAATACCAACGATTTCAACCTCTTGACCAACTTTAATCACACCACGTTCGATACGACCTGTCACTACAGTACCACGACCTGAAATCGAGAACACGTCTTCGATTGGCATTAAGAATGCACCGTCAACAGCACGTTCTGGCAATGGAATATAAGAATCTAACGCTTCAACTAATTTGATAACTGAAGGTGCGCCGATTGGGCTTTCATCACCTTGTAATGCTAACAATGCTGAACCACGAATGATTGGGGTATCGTCGCCTGGGAATTCGTACATATCTAATAACTCACGAATTTCCATCTCAACCAATTCGATCAACTCTTCATCGTCAACCATATCCGCTTTATTCAAGAAAACAACGATGTATGGAACACCAACCTGACGTGACAACAAAATATGTTCACGAGTTTGTGGCATTGGACCATCAGCTGCTGAACAAACCAAAATCGCACCGTCCATTTGTGCCGCACCTGTAATCATATTTTTTACATAATCAGCGTGACCTGGGCAGTCAACGTGAGCATAGTGACGAGTAGTTGATTCATACTCAACGTGCGAAGTCGCAATGGTAATACCACGCGCTCTTTCTTCTGGTGCGTTATCAATTTGATCAAACGCTTTCACTGCACCACCGTGCAATTTAGCCATAACGGTCGTTAATGCCGCTGTCAAAGTCGTTTTACCATGATCAACGTGACCGATAGTGCCTACGTTAACGTGTGGTTTGCTACGCGAAAATTTTTCTTTAGCCATCTTGATAACCTATAATTCTTCAATTTGGAGCTCATAACCAGATTTGAACTGGTGACCTCTTCCTTACCAAGGAAGTGCTCTACCTACTGAGCTATATGAGCTTTACTTAATTTTTATCTTGGAGCGGGTGATGGGAATCGAACCCACGTGATCAGCTTGGAAGGCTGGAGTTCTACCATTGAACTACACCCGCTTGACATATATTTGGTGGAGGGGGGAGGATTCGAACCTCCGAAGGTAGAACCGGCAGATTTACAGTCTGATCCCTTTGGCCGCTCGGGAACCCCTCCTGAACATCACAACATTATGTTTGACGAAAACAGCTTTGTCAACAAATAACTTTAATTCTTTGCATTTAACCCGTTCATTGCTTTCGAAATATCGCCCATAACAATCTGTTCAAAATAAGGTGTCACGTCATTAAAGGCTTGAAACATACTTTCGGCTTCAAATTTATTTGGTACTGACAACACATAATTCGCCACTTGTTGACTTGAATTTGGGCGATCAATGCCGATTCGCAATCGATAAAAATCATTACTATTCAAATGCGCGATAATGTCCCGCAAACCATTATGCCCTGCGTGACCACCACCTTTTTTTAATTTGACCACGCCTGCTTTGAAATCCAATTCATCATGAACAACTAAAATTTCATCAGGATTGATTTTGTAATAACGCGCAACATTGCCAACCGATTGTCCACTACGATTCATAAAATTCATCGGTTTCAACAAACGAACCTGCTGATTTCCTATATTTAAAACAGCGGTTTGACCATTAAAACGCGGTTCATTCAGCCAGCTACCAGAATACAAATAATCTAAAAACAAAAACCCAGCATTATGCCGGGTTTTTTCGTATTCTTGCCCTGGATTTCCCAGACCAACAATTAACTTAATCACAACAAATTATTCTGCCGCAGCTTTTGAAGCCTGCATTGAAACAACAGCTACATCGTGATCTGCACCATGTGTCAATTCTACGATTTGCACGTTTGCTGGTAATTTCAATTCTGATAAATGAATTGATTGACCAACATCAAGATTTGCCAAATCTACCTCAATGAATTCTGGTAAATATGCAGGCAAGCAGAAAACTTCAACATCTGTTCTTGTGTGCGTTGCAACACCGCCTTTTTTGCCGCCAATGCCTGTGTGTTCATTGGTGAAATGTAATGGAACATGAACTTTAATTCGGTCATTCAAATCAATACGCAAGAAATCCAAATGCAAAACGCGAACTTTTGCAGGGTGACGTTGCACACCTTTCAAAATGGCTTTTTCGGTTTTACCGTCAATCGTCAAATCCAAAATGTGCGAATAAACTTCTTCGTGCGCTAAATGTTTCACTACTTCATTATGATTAAGTGAAATCATTTGTGGTTCGCCGTGACCATAAACTACCGCAGGAACGTTACCGCCGCGACGTGATGCTCTTGCAGCGGTTTTACCTGTGCTTGCGCGGCTTTCTGCAACAAATTCAAATACATTAGACATTTTCAATTACCTTGTGCTTTTTTGCACGTTATTTTAGTTTTTAATCCACATACATCGAACTGACAGACTCGCCAGCCGAAATGCGCCTAATTGTTTCCGCGAGCATTTCAGCTACGCTTAATTGTCGAATTTTCCCTAATTCCACTGCTTCTTGACTGAGCGGAATCGTGTCTGTAACGACGAGTTCATCGAGTTCGGAATGACGTAAATTTGTCATTGCTGCACCCGATAAAACAGGATGCGTACAATAAGCGACAACTTTCAATGCGCCGTGCTTTTTCAATGCACTTGCCGCGTGACAAAGTGTTCCAGCGGTATCGACAATATCATCAACCAGAATGCAAGTTCGCCCTGAAACGTCACCGATAATGTGCATCACTTCTGAAACATTCGCTTTTGGACGGCGTTTATCAATAATCGCCAAATCCGCATCGCCTAAACGTTTTGCCAACGCTCTTGCGCGAACCACACCACCAACATCAGGTGAAACAACAATTAAATTTTCATACTGTTGCCGCCAAATATCGCCAAGTAAAAGCGGTGACGAATAAACATTATCGACGGGAATATCAAAAAAACCTTGGATTTGATCGGCATGTAAATCAATTGTCAAAACACTATTCGCCCCCGCCTGGTCAATCATTTTGGCAACTAATTTTGCACTGATTGAAACTCGTGCTGAGCGTGAACGCCTGTCTTGACGAGCGTAACCGTAGTATGGAATAACAGCTGTAATTTTCGCCGCAGAAGCACGCTTCAACGCGTCAATCATCACGAGCAATTCCATCAAATTTTCATTTGTCGGTGAACACGTCGGTTGAATGATAAAAATTTCTTTACCGCGAACATTTTCTTCGACTTCAAAGGCAATTTCGCCGTCGCTAAAACGACCGAGCGTTGCCATTCCAAGACGCATATTGAGTTTTTTTACTATGCCTTCTGATAAAGGTAAATTTGCATTTCCAGAAAACACCATAAGATTGGTGTCACTCATAAATACCTCATGAATGTTTTTTAGCGTAGTAGAGAATTGGCTGGGTCGCTAGGATTCGAACCTAGGTATGCGGAGATCAAAACCCCGTGCCTTACCGCTTGGCGACGACCCAATTTTAGTTTTTGCAACTCTTGCGAGTTAAGCAAATAAGGGTGATTTATTACAACTTTTGGTGAGATAGGTTTGCCACTTATCCTTAAGTGTAAGCTCTGCCTCAATAGCAAGTTTTTCAGATTCAAACTGTGCAAAAACACATGCACCAGTTCCTGTTAATCTTGCTTCAGAAAAAACACTTAAATCACACAATGCTTTTTCAATTGCTTCATAATGCTTACAAACCACGCTAAGACAATCATTTTGAACTTGCCCCGCGTTGAATCCGTCTATTGTTATCGATTTGCTATTTCGTGTCAAATCCTTTGCAGAAAAAATTTCTTTTGTATTCACATGACAATCAGGTTTTAAAATCAAAACCCATTGTTCTTTAACATCTATTTTCGTAATTTTTTCACCGATTCCTTCTGCCCAAGCGGCGTGACCAAAGACAAAAATCGGCACATCTGCGCCCAAGGAAAGCCCTAATTGCATCAATTTTTCACGCGATAATTGCAAATTCCAAAGCGCATTTAAAACAATAAGCGTCGTTGCCGCATCCGAACTTCCACCGCCTAAACCGCCGCCCATTGGCAAATTTTTTTCTAACCGAATTCGCGTACCACCCGAAAATCCCGTTTCAGTTTTCAACAAATTCGCGGCACGCACAATTAGATTGTCCGAATTCTCAACACCTGAAATCGAGTCTTCCAACACCACTTCGCCAGAATCATTCGGTAAAAACGTTAACCAATCGCACAATTCCACAAACTGAAAAACTGTTTGCAACAAGTGATAACCGTCTTCACGTTGCCCGACAATTCGGAGCATCAAATTTAATTTTGCAGGCGCAGGATATTTTTCGCCCCACTCAAAAGTTTTATTTTCGTTTGTCATCTAGTGTCCATTGGTCGATGAATAATTTTAATTTCACCGTTTCACTCGTCACAGTCATATTGCGCGGCAAAACGTAACTACTAACAGGTTGCATCGTTTTATATTGATTTTTCCAACCAACTTGTTCAAAACCGTTTGCAATTGTGCTTGCCGTTTGCGATTTATCAGGCAAACCGACCACCCAATAACGCAACGAATTCACAGGGACAGCTAAACCAACTTGTTGATTGATAAAACTTTCAACATCGGTCGATGATTTCACGTCGCCACCACCTTGATCAATCGTCACGCCGCTAGCATTTAATTGAATCAACGCCCCGCCCTGCCCTAAAGGTCCAGATAATTTAATCAAATCTTCTGTGGGCGTATGCTCCCAGTTGATATTTGCCGACCACGCATCATTTTTGCCTGTAATGGCAATTCGCCCTTCAAACGCCCAACGCTGCAAATCGTACAATTCGTTTTGTACTGTTGTCGGTTGATACGCAATTTCAGGTGTTGTCGAAAGCATTGAACACGCAGGCAATGCTAAAATTCCTGCCAGCAGTAAAAATTTTCTCACGCGCTACTACTCCAAAAAACGCTTTTTAAAATTCAACAAATCCGCATCGTCAGGCGCATTTTTTATAGCTTCGTCAAAAAACTTTTGCGCGTCTTCTTTTTTATTCATTGTCCAAAGCACTTCGCATAAATGCGCCGCAATTTCGCCACTATTTAATTTTTCATAAGCCGCTTGCAGATATTTTGCCGCTTGTGCGTGATTACCTAATTTAAATTGCAACCAACCAAAACTGTCCATAATCGCAGGCTCATTTGGCTGTAATTTAATCGCTTTTTGCAGATATTTTTCCGCTTCACGATAACGTTTTTCATCATTTAAAAGCGTATAACCTAGCGCGTTCAAGGCTTCGGCGTTATTGGGTTCTTTTGCCAAAATCTTTTTTAAATCCGCTTCCATCACGTCAATTTTGCCCAAATGCTCTGCAATTAAAGCGCGAGTGTAGAGCAAATCTTTTTCTTCAGGCATTTCAAGCAACGCTGAACTGAGCAACGCAAACGCTTTTTCAGCTTGATTTTGCTGATTGTATAAACTCGCCTGCATTAGCGTGATGCGTAATTTTTGTTCTGGAAATTTTTGCAACAAAAGGTTTAAGCGTTTTTCGACCTCATCAAATTTACGCGCTTTAGCGAGCAAGTTAATTGTAGACATACCTGCTTCAAGTGAAAAATTGGCATCATTGACTTTGTCAAACAACGCAATCGCGGCATCCGTGTTACCACGTTTTTCTTCGATTTTGCCTAAATAAAAATTCGCTGGTGAAGTCCAATCTGCTTGCTCGGCAAGCGTTTTCAAAATGGTCTCTGCATTTGACTCACGATTTAACTGCAAATTGATTAACGCAAGTGCAATGTAATTTTCGCCATCTTTTGGATTTTGACTAATTAACGCCTGATATTGCTGCGCTGCCGCTTCGTATTCGCTGGTTTTAATCAGCGTTTGCGCGAGTAATTTTTTAAATGTCGCATTATTGGGATGTTTCAAAATCGCTGAATTTAAAAGTGTTTTCGCATGATTTAAATCATTTGCCATAATCGCAAGTTGTGCTTGAATTAACAGCGGATGTTCCCAATCGGGTTGCAATGCTAGCGTTTGCTCAATTTTCTTTTCAGCTTGTGCGTTATTTTTCATTTGCATGGCAAGCAATGATTGCACGAAATAAATCACTGGTTTATTGCTCGTTGTTTTTGCTGACAACGCTTCAAGCGTGTCATAAACGAATTTCTCTTTGCCTTCTTTTTGTAAAATACTGCTCAGTTCTAAAAGCGCGTTTTGAAAATTCTCAGGTTCAGCGGCAAGCAACGTACTTAATTCTTTCACTGCTGCTTTTTTATCATTACCGCGCAACGCATTTAACGCCGCGACTTTTTTTGCCGTCACATTTTTAGGTTCTTGATTCATCCACGCCGAAACTGCGTCATTGGTTTTGCGCGAATCTTTGATTTGCAACGCCAATTTTGCGGCTTGTTCGGCAAATTTTGGGTCTTTTACACGCTTTGTCAATTCCATATAGGCTTCATACGCTAAGCCATATTGTTGACGTTGTGTGGCGAGTTCAGCTGCAAGCAATAAATACATCACATCAGGATCAATTGCTGTTTTCGCTTCAAGCGGAGGTAAATCAGATTTTTCAGTTTTCACTTCAGGCACAACCGTTTCGGCGGCGGCTTCGGTAGGTTCTATTTTTTCAGGTTCGACAGCACAACTGCCCAATAAAATAATGCTGAGAAAAGATAAAAGTGGGAGCTTTAACACGCTTGTTCCTAAAGTTAATGGCTTGAAATAATTTTTATAGCGTAGCAGAAAACGTGCCTAGCACGCGATACCTACTCATTTTTTTGCAGCGAATTCAAAAATCAGTTAAAAAATGTCAACATATTTTGATAAAACCTGAATGTTGTGATGAAAATTTTAACTAAATTATTATTTTTTGCAGCGGTCTATTACTATCTAAAAACAGAAGGTACTATTGCTGTCGCGCTTATTTGGCTAACGATGCGTCAAGTAAAAACAGACTCGCCAATATGGAATTTCATTTTATTTTTAATTGCATTTGCAATTACCGTTTTTTATTTAGGCATCTTTTTTGAATTTCCGATACAACAAAAGTGAGCGCGAAAATTCACGCTCACCTTCTCAAATTTTAGTAGAACGATTTACCTGCTGTTTCTGGTAATTTTGGGAAAGTTTGTTTTGGGAATTCGCCCGTTAAACCATTCAAAAATGCCACAATGTCAGCCGTTTCGTCTTTTGACAAGTCTTTACCTAATTGCACTTTTGCCATCACTTTTACGGCTTCATCAAGTGTTGCAACTGAACCGTTGTGGGAATATGGTGCAGTCAACGCAATGTTTCTCAACGTTGGCACTTTAAATAAATGTTCGTCATCTGCTTTTTTAGACACTTCCGCAACGCCTTTGTCTTTAGTGAAGTGATATTTTGCTTCTAAGAAACCATCTGGATTCACTGGGAATTTTTGGAATGTTCCCGCGCCATTAAATGCCGCGCCGCTATGGCAACTGGTGCAACCAAGTTCTGCGACTTTTTCCATGCCACGAATTTGTTGTGCCGTTAATGCCGATTTGTCGCCACCGACAAATTTATCGTAAGGACTGTTTGGGGTAATCAAAGTGCGTTCATAAGCGGCAATCGCGCGAGTTGCGTTTTCTTTTGAAATCGAATTTTCACCAAATGCGGCTTTAAATGCTGTTTGATAACCTGAAATCGTTTTTAAACGTGCCGTGACATCGTCCCAACTTTTCATGCCCATTTCGATTGGATTTGTCACAGGGCCTGCGGCTTGCGCTTCGAGTGATTCTGCACGACCGTCCCAAAATTGCACTTTGTTAAATGCCG
>JAQTXN010000230.1 GCA_028688755.1 Methylococcales bacterium
TGACAATTGCCGCTGGTGACAGAATCGGGCTGCTGGGTTCAAATGGCGCGGGAAAATCGAGTTTGCTCAAAACGCTAGCAGGTGCCTTACCGCTACTTTCGGGCAAACGTTTAGAAGCTGACGCGCTCAATATCGGTTATTTCGCGCAACATCAACTTGAACAACTCAATTTAGACGAAACGCCGCTTTGGCATTTGCAACAAATTGACAAACAAGCGACCGAAAAAGAATTACGGAATTTTCTAGGTGGTTTTGATTTTTGTGGCGATAAAGTGGTTGAAGCCGTAAAACCGTTTTCAGGTGGCGAAAAAGCGCGGCTGGTTCTAGCGTTAATTGTGTATAAAAATCCCAATTTATTGTTGCTCGACGAACCGACGAACCATTTAGATTTAGACATGTGTCACGCGCTGAGTGTCGCGTTGCAGGATTTTCAAGGCGCGATGGTTGTTGTGTCGCATGACAGACATTTGCTGCGCTCAGTAACGGATACATTGCTTTTAGTCGCGAACGAAAAAGTTGTGCCGTTCGATGGTGATTTGGATGATTATAGAACTTGGCTAACGGAGCAAAAACGCGCCAATGAAGCGCAAAATGCACCTGAAAAAACAGAAACCGTTTCACGCAAAGACCAACGCAAACTCGATGCTGAAAAACGCCAAAAACAAAAACCATTACTCGATGCGCTGAAAAAAGCCGAAGCCGCTGTTGAAAAATATCATGCCCAGCAGCGCGATTTAGAAACGCAACTTACCGATGAAAACATTTACGCTGACAGCGAAAAAGCGCGTTTAAAAACCGTGTTAGAACAAAAAACACAAGTCGATAAATTACTCGACGAAGCTGAAATGCTTTGGCTTGAATTACAAGAAGAACTTGAAACCGATGACTGACGTAACGTTTTTAGTTTGCACCAATCGCCGTTTATCAGAGCAAAATGCCTCGTGTGCGGCGCGAGGCAGTGAATTGTTAATTGCAAAATTGCGCGAATTGGGCGCGAATGTGCAAGCGAGTTGCTGTTTTGGACATTGCGCGAAAGGGGCTGTGGTGCGAGTTATCCCATCGGGTAAATTTTATTACGGTGTAACGGAAGACGATATTTCAGAAATTTTTGAGCAAAACCAAGCGGAGTAAACATGCGATTACTATTGGTTGAAGATGATGAGATTTTAGGTGACGGATTAGCGGCTGGTTTGAAAATGGAAGGCTACGCAGTTGATTGGCTCACAAATGGCAAACTCGCCGATGAAGCCTTGCAAGTCAACAGTTATGAACTGGTTGTTTTGGATTTGAATTTGCCTGATATGGACGGCATTTCGATTTTAAAAGCCTTGCGAAGTCGCAAAAATGAAACACCTGTTTTGGTTTTAACCGCAAAAGATACGATTCCCGACCGTATTTTAGGACTCGATAGCGGCGCAGATGATTTTGTGATTAAGCCGTTTGATTTAAACGAAGTTTGCGCTCGTTTGCGCGCGTTAGCACGGCGCAACGAAGGACGCAGTACACCTGTGATTGAACATAAAGGCATTGCACTCGACCCTGCCTCGCATCAAGTCACTTTCAACGGTGAAAAAGTTGAAATTTCACAAAAAGAATTTGAGATTTTAAGTTTTTTAATGAGCAACATTGGGCGTGTTATTTCAAGAGCAAGGCTTGAAGAAACCTTGTATTCGTGGAATTCAGATGTTGAAAGCAATACGGTTGAAGTTCACATTCATCATTTACGAAAAAAATTAGATTCTGGCGTGATTCGTACCGTGCGTGGTGTTGGGTACATTATTGATGCCGATGATGACGATAAAAATTAGTTAATTGTTAAAAGGACAAAAATGAGTTTAGCGAAAAGAATTATTCCTTGTTTAGACGTAGACAATGGGCGCGTTGTGAAAGGCGTGCAGTTTGTGGATATTCGTGATGCGGGTGATCCTGTTGAAATCGCGCGGCGTTACGACCGTGAAGGTGCGGATGAAATTACGTTTTTGGACATTACAGCAACGCATGATAATCGCAACACAATGGTTCATGTGGTCGAACAAGTGGCAAGTGAAGTGTTTATTCCTTTAACGGTTGGCGGTGGCATTCGCACGCTAGACGACATTCGTAAAATGCTTAACGCTGGCGCGGATAAAGTTGGAATCAACAGCGCAGCGGTTTTTAATCCTGATTTTGTCAAAGAAGCGGCAGATAAATTTGGCTCTCAATGTATTGTAGTTGCCATTGATGCGAAAAAAGTCAGCGGCGAAGGTGAACCAAATCGTTGGGAAATTTTCACACACGGTGGACGCAAACCAACTGGTTTGGATGCCGTGGAATGGGCGAAAAAAATGGTGGCTTTTGGTGCAGGCGAAATTTTGCTCACCAGCATGGACAAAGACGGCACAAAATCAGGCTTTAATTTACCTTTAACTCGTGCAGTGAGTGAAGCGGTATCGGTTCCCGTCATTGCATCGGGCGGTGTTGGGAATTTAGACCATTTAGCCGAAGGAATTTTAGAAGGCAAAGCCGATGCCGTTTTGGCGGCAAGTATTTTTCATTTTGGTGAATATACAGTTCAGCAAGCAAAACAGCGAATGCGTGAACGTGGGATTGAAGTGAGATTGTAAATCAGGTAAATGAAGGCGGTGTGTAAAAACACACCGCCTTTTTTGTAAGAATCATTTTTTTAATTCAGCATG
>JAQTXN010000231.1 GCA_028688755.1 Methylococcales bacterium
CATACAAGGTTTTTGGATGTACGCCAACATCATTGGCAATTTTGACAATGGCTCTTTAGATTCCACTACTAATTTCAGAATCGAATCTTTGAATTCTTTGGTATAGCGACTTTTCGCTTTGTTTTCTTCACTTTTCATAACACACCTCTTTTACTTCTGTTAAAAATGTGTCCTAAAAATTGTAGCGCGATCAATTTTTTAGTTTATGAATGCAGTAGTGGCTTTAAAATTTGCCAAATTCTATTTAATAAAAACGGCTGCGCCTGTGCATTGGGGTGAAGTAAATCTTGTTGCATCAATTCTTTTTTCAGCGCGACATCTTCCATAATCGACGATACAAAAGGTATGTTTAATTCTGTTGATAATTGCGGATACACCGCATAAAACTCATCGAGGTAACGTTTTCCGTAATTAGGTGGAATTTTGACTTCTAACAACAACACTTTCGCGCCCGATTTTTGAGAAAGCAAAATACTTTGAGCTAAATTTTTTTTCATTTCTTTTGGCGATAAGCCGCGTAATCCATCATTTGCACCGAGTTCAAGCAAAACCCATTGCGGCTTATTTTCAGTTAACAATTTTTCAATTCGCGCAAGTCCGCCAGCTGTGGTATCACCGCTAATACTGGCGTTCACAACTTGATAATTTAATTGTTCCGACTGTAGTTTTTTCTGCAATAATGCCGCCCATTCTTGTCCGCTTTCCAAGCCAAAACCTGCGCTAATACTATCACCAACAATTAAAATGCGATTTTGTGCCACTACGGTCATTGACATCAAAAATAGCAAACTTGCCGCAAAAAATTTACCCATATTTTCTCCTTATCCATTCAAATTGAACTCATAAATACTATGATTGAAACCGTTAATTTAGGCAAAACTGTTTTTAGCCCTGAAGGGGCATTACAAATTCTCAAAAATGTTTCGTTAAAAATTGAAAAAGGCGAAAGTTTAGCGATTGTCGGCACATCTGGTTCAGGAAAATCAACGCTTTTAGGTTTGCTTGCAGGATTGGATTCACCCAGCACTGGCAGCGTCTTTTTAAACGGGCAAAATTTCACAGCAATGGACGAAGATGGGCGAGCAAAAATGCGTAATCAACTCGTCGGTTTTGTTTTCCAATCTTTTCAACTGATTGCCAGCTTAACCGCGCTTGAAAATGTGATGTTGCCACTCGAATTAGCAGGTGATAAACAAGCAAAAATCAAAGCGAGCGCATTATTAGAACGTGTTGGTTTAGGGCATCGTTTAAGTCACACGCCGATTAAATTATCAGGTGGTGAACAACAAAGAGTCGCGTTAGCATGAGCGTTTGTTACGCAACCTGCGATTTTATTTGCTGATGAACCAACAGGAAATTTAGATAGTAAAACGGGAAATCACATTATCGAACTTTTGTTTGAGCTGAATCACGAACAAAAAACAACCTTAGTTTTAGTCACACACGATAAAGAATTGGCTAATCGTTGCCAGCGAAAAATTACCTTAGAAGCGGGGACTATTTTATGAAAACCACTGCTTTATTAGCGTGGCGATTATTGCTGCGTGATACGCGCTATGGCGAATTGTCGATTTTGTGTTTCGCGCTAATCATCGCTGTTTCATGTTCAACCGCTGTGAATTTATTTTCTGACAGAATGCAACGCACGATGAATGGACAAGCAGCTGAATTTTTAGCGGCAGATTTAGTCATTTCCAGTTCTGACGATATTGCACAATCTTGGCTTGATGAAGCGGCAAAATTGCAGTTGAAACAAGCCAAAACCATTGAATTTCCGAGCGCGTTAATGGAAAACGATGAGTTGTTACTTGGCAGCGTGAAGGCGGTAAGTTCGCTTTATCCGTTGCGCGGACAGCTTAAAATTAGCGACGGTAACGAAAATGAAATCACCATTTCGCAAGCACCAGCAGAAGGCGAAGTGTGGGTTGAAAAACGCATTTTGCCCGCGTTAAAACTGAATTTAGGTGACGAGTTAAATATCGGTGAAAAAGCCTTAAAAATAAGCAAAATTCTCACCTACGAACCTGATAGACAAGGCGATTTTTATAGTATGTCAGCGCGAGTTTTGATGAATGAACGCGATTTAGCGCAGGCAAACGTGATTCAAGCAGGAAGTCGGTTGCATTATTCTTTTCAATTTAGTGGTGATGAAAAAGCCTTAAAAACGTTTCACGACTACGTCACGCCACAATTGAACGCCTCGCAACGCATTATCGATATTCATCAAAATCGCCCTGAAATTGGCGAAGCTCTGCGCCGCGCTGAAAGTTATTTGGGCTTGCTGAGTATTTTAGTGGTGCTGATTTCAGGCGTGGCGATTGCCATTGCCACGCGCCGCTACAGTGAACGCCATTTTAATACTGTCGCGGTTTTGCGCTGTTTGGGCTACAAGCAAAATCAAGTGCTAACGCTGTTTGCGCTGCAATTTTTGATTTTAGGACTTCTCACCAGCGCGTTAGGTTGTGGATTTGGCGTACTTGCTCAACAAGGTTTGTTTTATTTACTGAAAAGTTTTTTGCCTGCAACGATTGCTGCGCCAAGTATTTTTTCGTTGCTGCTCGGTTTTTTGATGGGACTGACTATTTTGTGTGGCTTTGCATTGCCACCGCTTCTGCAAATGCGAAAAGTTAGTATTTTGCGGGTTTTTCAACATCAATTAGAAA
>JAQTXN010000232.1 GCA_028688755.1 Methylococcales bacterium
ACCCCTTTAATCGAAGACGAAGATGAGGTCGTGCGTCGCGTCATCGCTTATCGTTTGCCACCTACACAAATCACTTGTTTTTTAAACGACCCAGACCGCGAAGTTCGCATGACAGTGGCGGATAGAATCGAGTTTAGCCATCTCGAAAAACTTGCCACTGACCCCGATTACATTGTGCGTTTGACGATTGTGAAACGGTTGCCGATTGGGCGGTTGTTTCGGTTTATCAAAGACGAGGATGTGCAAGTTCGCAAAAAAGTTGCCGAACGTTTGCCCGAAGTAAGTTTGGGACTGATGGCAAACGATAGCTCGCCTGCGGTGCGTCGAATTGTGGCAGAAAGAATGTCGCCTGAAGATGCTGTTGTTTTAATTGACGATGACGATTGGGTGGTGCGTTATACCGTCGCGTTAAAAGTGGATTGCAGCGAACTTGGCGTATTGGCAAATGACCCCGAACCCGATGTGCGTGAAGTCGTGCAACAACGTCTAAATCCCATAACTCAATCGGAAGAAAATCATGATTGAACCTAAACTTAGCCTTGCAGGGCAAACGATTACGCAATGTTGCAAACAACTTGTGCCTGATAAAAATAACGCTGTTTTGCTTAATGCTCTGCAAGCGTTAATTCCCGATTATCCCGTGCGTTTAGCGTTGACAGGTGATGAGTGGTATCAATTAGGCGGCGTGGTTGACGCGCAAGGAACACGGCTTGCGAAAGATTTAGTCGAATGGGCGGAGCGAACCTATATTGAATGCGGACAAAATCTGCAAACGCTTATTGACCACACGCTTGAACAAAAGTTAATTGCGACCAAAAAGACAGGTCGCACGCTGTATTTTGTCGTGCAAACGGGTGAAAAAGCCGAAGATTTTACCTTGATTGAAATTGATAAAATCCACGAAGTCAGTGACCGATTGCTAGCAGATGAAGTGAATCCGCCCGAAGATTTAGAAGAATTTATCGACCCTCTGCAACCGCTTTGCGTTGAACCGCTAGCGTTTGGACAAGCGCGTTATGTTTATCGTCGCAAAACCGATGTCGCGATTTTTATGGAAGTGATTAACGAACGCAATGTGTCTGAACATCCTGTGCAACGTTTTATGGATGATTGGAATCGTAGCAGTGCAGGACAAACAAAACACCTTTCTGAAAATTGGATTATTCGCCCGTATCGCCACACGGGACGGTTTGGTGAACAGATTGTGAACGCCGAAATTATCAATATCGAAACCACGAATCTGCCGCATTTGGAAGATTTTGCAGGTAAAAAAGGTAATGCGTTAAATAACATTCTTACTCGTTTTGACAGACAAGCGGGTTATGCGTTTGCGTGGTTTTTTTACATGCTCAAAGGGAAAATGGTTTCAACAGACAGCGCGGAAGCGGTTTATCGAGATATTTCAGGCGATTTTTCGTATTTGCCTGAACGTGACGAAGCGGTTTTGCGTGATTGGATTGCTAGCCCGTATAACGTGTGATGGAAATTTCGCTTGCAACGGCTTCTGATATTCCAGCGTTGTGTGAATTGCTCGCACTGTTATTTTCACAAGAAGCTGATTTCCAACCTGATTACGAAGCGCAACGTCGCGGTTTGGCGCAAATTTTAGATAATCCTGACGTTGGGCTAATTTTGGTTGCGCGTCAGAAAAATCAAATTGTGGGGATGGTGAATTTACTTTTTACCGTTTCCACTGCGCTTGGACAGCGAGTGGCGTTGCTGGAAGATTTAGTTATTGCACCAACGCAGCGTGGCAATGGCATTGGTTCGCAACTTTTAAAACAAACTATTGAAACCGCAAAGTTGCATGATTGTCATCGCATTACGTTACTCACCGATTTGGCAAATGAATCCGCACAGCGGTTTTATCGAAAACACGGATTTAGTTTTTCAGCGATGATTCCGATGCGGGTGTTGTTGTGATTAAAATTTTTCACTCTTCGATAAGCTCTACAATCCAGTTAATCCATCTTGAAATAGTAGATGCTCTGCGGTGAAATGTTTCGTCTGACTTAATTCCGTATAAATCTGATTCTTTTATCACTTCAATAATTTATTTTTCTTTAAATGAAGCAGCCTATTTAGAATGATAGACTTTATATTATTCATTTTTTATCAAGGTAATAGTGCTAATGACACGGGAATCGAATTTATCAATTTTTATTGATGAAAAAAGTTTTAATGAAATTACATTGGGTGGCAATCCTTATAGCTACGTTATTGCAAATAAATATTGGAAAAATCGTCTTAAAAATGAAAAATATAGCTCGTTAATTTTAAAAACTAATTGTTCTCAAAGTGTAGAAATGCCTTATTTGGGTTTTGAAAAACAAGTAATTCAACGCAAAAATTTTGATAAAAAACCTGTCAAGATTTTTGCTATTCGCATTTCAATTTCACATAAATTTATCGATTGGGATGAAGATTTAAGTAAATGTATGCGAGCTAATGAACATTGTAAATGCCACGGAGTTCTTTGGATTTGCACCGAATGTAATGCAAAAATTTGTTGTGCCGAAGGTAGTCATTTGGGAGATGCTCTCCTTGATAATCTTTGCGATGAATGTTGGCAAAAACATAACGTGCTCCGCAATTTGAACAGTACATAAATCTCTCCTCTATTGTTGTATTTAACTGTGATTTTTTACACTTAAGTCATTAT
>JAQTXN010000233.1 GCA_028688755.1 Methylococcales bacterium
TCCTTTCTTTTTTCTTTCTTACGGTACACAACATTGACACGTCGAGTCGTCATCACGGGATTAGGTGCAGTTACGCCTTTAGCTAACACGGTTGCTCAAACTTGGGCTGGAATTATTAACGGCAAAAGTGGCATTAGCGCAATCGATTCTTTTGATATTTCCCCTTTTGCAACCACTTTTGGCGGCGTAATTCGCAATCTTGATATTGGTCAATATATTCCTGAAAAAGATGCCAAACGCATGGATGGTTTTGTACATTACGGAATTGCGGCGGGATGTCAGGCGTTTGAAGATTCGGGTTTAGTCGTCACCGAAGAAAATGCAGAACGAATTGGCGTTGCAGTTGGCGCGGGAATTGGTGGCATTACAGGTATTGAAGAATGTTATGCAACCTATGAAAAAGGTGGCCCTCGTCGGATTTCACCGTTTTTTGTTCCAGGCAACATTATCAATATGATTTCAGGTAATTTGTCGATTAAATACGGTTTGAAAGGCCCGAATTATGCAATCGTTACCGCTTGTGCAACTGGCACGCACAATATCGGTGATGCGGCGCGTTTAATTCAATATGGCGATGCCGATGTGATGATTGCAGGCGGCGCAGAACGTTGTACAACGTCACCTACCGCAATGGGTGGTTTTGCCAGTGCAAAAGCACTTTCACGTCGCAATGATGCACCACAACAAGCAAGTCGTCCGTGGGATAAAGACCGTGACGGTTTTGTTTTGAGTGACGGTGCAGGTGTAGTTGTTTTAGAAGAACTCGAACACGCTAAAGCACGCGGCGCAAAAATTTATGCAGAATTGGTTGGTTTTGGCATGAGCGGCGATGCGTATCACATTACAACACCTTCTGAAGGTGGCGAAGGCGCGGCGCGTTGTATGCGTAATGCCTTGCGCGATGCGGGTTTGAACGTCACAGATGTGGATTATATCAACGCACATGGCACATCAACGCCAGCAGGCGATTTAGGCGAAACACAAGCCATGAAAGCAGCATTAGGTGAACACGCTTACAAAGTCGCAGTGAGTTCAACAAAATCAATGATTGGTCACATGTTAGGCGCGGCAGGTGGTATTGAAGCCGTTTTAACAGCGTTGAGCATTCAAAATCAAATTGCACCACCAACGATTAACTTAGAAAATCAAGACCCCGAATGTGATTTGGATTATGTGCCAAACACTGCGCGGGAAATGAAAATTGATGTTGCAATGTCGAATTCATTTGGATTTGGCGGTACAAATGGCACGTTAGTTTTCAAGCGTTACCAATAATAAATTTCAACTCAAACCACGATTTGTGAACATGCTCGTCAATGGCAAGCAGCAAGACACAATTGCAATCATGGATCGTGGTTTTCAATACGGCGATGGGCTGTTTGAAACCATCGAAGTCCGCGAAAATATCCCGATTTTTCTTCATCGACATTTACAACGGTTAAATACCGATTCTCAGCGGCTTTATCTTCCAAAACTCGACTTAGATTTAATCCGCACTGAAGCAAAACAGCTTTGTGAAAATGCGGGCAATGCAGTTTTAAAAATTATCATCACTCGCGGCACAGGTGGGCGTGGTTATCGTCAACCAGATGAAATTCAACCGACGCGCATTTTGAGTTTGCATCCGTTTCCGCAATATCCACAAAGTCATTATACCGCTGGCATCGTGACGCGAATTTGCAACACGCGATTAGGTTTAAATCCAACGCTTGCAGGTATGAAACATTTAAATCGTTTAGAACAAGTTTTAGCGCGTGCAGAATGGCAAGATAATGCAATTCACGAAGGCATTATGTTGGATTTCAACGGGCGTGTGATTGAAGGCACAATGACCAATCTTTTTTATGCAAAAAACGGTGAATTGTTCACAGCAAAATTGAATTTATGTGGAATTGCAGGCATTTTGCGCGGTTGGATTTTTGAGCAAATGTCCGTTATCGAACACGATTTTTATCTTAAAAATCTGCAACAAGCTGATGAAATTTTTGTTTGTAATTCTGTGATGGGAATTTGCGGTGTGCGTGAATTAGAAAATAAATCTTACAAACTCGGTGAAATCACCAAAAAATTGCAATTCATACTTGAAAACGAAAAACAAAAACAGGTGGCGTTATGCAATTAAATAAAATTCTAGGTTATACGCTAATTGGTTTGAGTTATGCGGGCGGCTGGCTTTGGATGGATTATGAAAGTACCGTTAATAATCCCGCTGTTTATGAAAAACCTGTGACAATTGAAATTGAAAAAGGCGACACACTTAAAAAAATTACAGAAAAACTCACCGCTCAAAACGTTAATATCAAACCGTTCTGGTTCAAAATTTTGGCGAAACGAGATGACGCAAATAAGAAAATTAAATCGGGTGAATATGAAATTGCAGTGAATTCAACGGTGCCACAAATTTTAGCTTTATTTGTTTCGGGCAAAGTCAAGCAACATCCAATTACGTTTCCTGAAGGCTGGAATTTCAAACAAATTCGTCAAGAGTTAGATAAAAATCCGTATCTTGAACATGCGTTGCAAAATGTACCATTCGAAAACATCGTAACTGCGTTAAAAATTCCACAAAATCATCCAGAAGGTCTGTTTTTTCCTGACACTTATTTTTTTGAAAAACATACGACTGACGCGGCAATTTTGAAGCGC
>JAQTXN010000088.1 GCA_028688755.1 Methylococcales bacterium
TGCCGATAACAACTACATTTTTTGCCATAATGATTCCAAGTTTTGTTAAGTATTTTTAGAAATTATTTAGTTTTTTCGTTTCATTTGAATTTTCTATCAAGGCTGTCGTCTCGCCAGACATACCAATCAATTGGAATTGTTCACGATGTCTTTGAATAAAATTTTGACTGCTAGATGTAATTAAATTGATATTTTTATCCGAATTATGAATTGATTTAAGTAAATCAAATATACTGTGACCTACAGTATTCGCCAAATTCACAGGCACAGCATTTCCAATTTGCTTGTATTGCGCTGCTATTGTTCCCGTAAAATACCAATCATCTGGAAATGTTTGAATTCTCGCATATTCTCGCACTGTTAATGGTCTAGTTTCATCGGGATGACAACGTTCTGTTTGATTTTGTGCAGGAGAACAAGTCAATGTTAAACTCGGCTCATTCCACGCTAATCGCCTCGCCATTCCTGTCTTTCCACCACCCATAAAATAACTTTTTTTCATATATTCGCGCTGAATATGGTCAGGTAAATGTCGCCAATAACCACCTGGCGGCACTAAATCTAAAACGGCTTTTTTTTTCGGCGGATAACAAGCTCCTTCTGATTTTGGTACATCACAATCAAATAATTCGCCTGTTTTTAACGCTTCATTCAAGGTCATAATTTTTTCGTGGGGTTTCGGTAATTCAAATTTCGCTTTGCCCACTAAATCATTTCTTACACCAATTAAAAATAACCGTTCTCGTTTTTGTGGTACACGGTAGTGAATCGCTTTTAAAACTGTTGATAAAACCAATGTGTAACCTAAATCAGCAATCACTGCTTTGATTGTCGCTAACGTTCGACCATTATCGTGATTTAATAAACCGCGTACATTTTCACCTAAAAAAACGTTAGGTTGAACTTCTTGAATTGCGCGTGCAAATTCAAAAAATAATGTTCCACGAACATCATCAAAACCACGTTTATTCCCTGCATAGGAAAAGGCTTGGCAAGGAAAACCACCTGAAACTAAATCAACATTTCCGTGATAAGGCGTGAAATCAATTTGTGAAATATCACCTTCAACTACATTCCAATTCGGACGATTATGACGCAATGTTGCACAAGCGTGTTTATCTACTTCATTTAATAAAACTGCGTCGAATCCTGCTTTTTCTAAACCTAATGCTAAACCACCTGCACCTGCAAACAACTCAATTGAACGAAAATTCATACGTTAAAATTCTCGAAACCTTGATATTTCTTAAACGCCAGTAAATATAAACTTTTCAATAAATTCGGCGATATTTGTTCTAGCTCGGCAAAAACCGTATTGACGCTATTTTGCTGAACAATTGTGGCAATAACATCTTCAATAACCGTTGGTAATTTTTCACATAATTGTTTGAACGCCGTTTGTTCGCCAGTTACTAACGCATAAAATTGGTCAATTGAAACTCGACGAATATTTTCATTTTCAACCCGTTCACCATCTAAACTCACAATCCATTTTGCGTTTTGACTTTTTGTTGCAATGACTTCAACGAGCATACACGTTGCAGTAGGTTCTTTAATCAATACGGATTGCATTCGCATATACGTTTTTTGCGACGATGACGAATTCATCGTGTTGTGCTTATTTTTCATTTCAACGTAAATTTTTTGCTTATCGTTCACAACATCAAAACCTGTTTCTGGTAC
The DNA here is from genome assembly GCA_028688755.1 of Methylococcales bacterium. Classification (GTDB taxonomy): domain Bacteria; phylum Pseudomonadota; class Gammaproteobacteria; order Methylococcales; family Methylomonadaceae; genus UBA10906. The sequence continues at coordinate 1,684 of JAQTXN010000088.1, forward strand.
ATGCCAGCCATTACCAAGATATTTGAAGATGTTTTGATGAAAATAGCCGATGTGATTGGTATTCGATTTATCTAATTGCCGCAAAATTTCAAATTCGATTACGTCACGGATGTTTTTGTCATAAACCTTTGTATCAAAAGTAAGCTTAATGGGGTCAATAATATTTTTGTTGAATTCATTCAAATCAATTGTGAAACGATATTTTTCAACAGTTTCTTTAACATGAGTCAACAAATCGGTATCACTTATAAATGTTAAATTGTAAGCAGCCATTTTGTTTTCCCTTTGTTTTTAAATTGATTTCAACGCTTCAAAATATAGTGTCGACTTGGACTGTTTTTAATTTCTTTGTGCATTGTAATTTAGGCACACAACTTTAAATCATGAAAATGTTCTATTTCGTTGTGATACAAATCCGCAATGGGAAAACATAAATCATAATCCCCCCAAATCAATTCACCATGCTCAAGACGAAATGTTGAGAATTTTTCTAAATTTAACCATTCACGAATATCGGGGTGGCGTGAACGTGATAAAAATGGTTTGAAGTTAATCACTTGTTCGCTTTTATCATCAAATCGCAAAAGAAGTTGATAATCACCAATTTGTTTTGCGTCTGTGATGTTTATAACGTCAGGCATTATTTCAATCTCCGAGTGATATTTTCAGCAGTAACGTGTTTGTGCAACACGAAAAAATCAATCCATTTTTGAATAATTTCATCTGTTTTCGCCGTCACAATTTCGTTGAAATAACGCATTTCATTCGGTTGCAACGGTTGTCGTCCTGTTACATCTGCGAAGTTAATTTCAATCACTTCGCCTTCAACAATGATAAATTCAGCGCGAGCTTCACGACCTTGGCTTTTGCCATGAACATGAACAGGTTCATGTTCGTTGGAGTAAAATATAATAATTAAACCGAAATACTCATACAGTTTTGGCATTACGATTACTTCAAAATTGATTCCACAACCCAAACGCCTTCCGAATTTTTCACCAAAACCGCCGTGCAATTTAATTCTTTCGCACCGCCAATTTGATTTGGTAATTGTTGCACAACAGCGCGATTTTGAGCTCGTAAATCACGAATCGTTTCGCATAACGTTACATCTTCAACATACGGTGCAAAAATTTTGTCACGTTCAGGTTGTTCAATGCCATTTTGTTTATTGAGAGCCGTTAACACTTTTAAATCCGCACTAAAACCTGTTGCAGGACGCTCACGTCCAAAGATTGCGCCGATGTTGTCATAACGCCCACCGCGTGCGATTTCTTTGCCAATTGTCGGTACAAATGCCGCAAATACAACGCCTGTGTGATAGTGATAACCGCGCAACTCTGCTAAATCAAAGCTAATTGAAAGCGACGGAAAATAACGCGCTAATGCGGTTGAAATTGCCTCTAAATCATCTAAGGCTTTTTGAGCATTTGCGGATTTAAACAACTCGCGTGCTTTTGCCAAAACGGTTTTGTCGCCGTTTAATTCGGGTAATTTCAACAATGCGGTTTTTAATTCATCAGCTAAATTGTAACTTTCGAGCAAGTCTTTTAATTCTGGACGCGCTTTGCGTTGCAAGACATCAAACAATTCACTTTCTTGTGCTTGCGTTAAATTCGCTTCTTCTGCCAATGCGCGATAAATTCCAACGTGACCTAAATCTAAATGCACATTCAAAACACCTGACATGGCAAGCATTTCGAGCATTAAACGAATCACTTCTAAATCGCTTTCTTTACCTGCGTGACCATAAAGTTCTGCGCCAATTTGCATGGGAGAGCGTGATTTTTCTAACGCATCGCCGCGTGTGTGCAAAATCGTTCCGACATAACACAAACGAGTTGGATGTTCGTGTTTTAAATTATGAGCATCGATTCGCGCTACTTGCGGGGTCATATCGGCGCGGACACCGAGCATTTTGCCACTGATTTGGTCGGTTAATTTAAAGGTTTGTAAATCAAGCTCGTGTCCTGACCCTGTTAAAAGTGAATCCAAAAAATCCACAAATGGCGGTACGACTAATTCATAGCCCCAGTTTTCAAAGGTCTGTAATAATTTAGCGCGAAGAATTTCTAATCGTTGCGCTTCATCGGGAAGTAATTCATCTATGCCTTCTGGCAAGAGCCAAGCATCATTTTGCATTGTATTTTCCATTCAAACAAAACGCCCCGAATGTCGGAGCGTTTATTTTTAAAACTATATGTGTTTTACGGCTTATTTCCGATTTTTAAAATACTGGAAGAAATCCGAATTTGGTTCTAACACTAATGTGCTGGAATTGCCGAACGTCTTTTTATACGCATTTAAACTGCGATAAAAGGTAAAAAATTCGCTGTCTTGCGTATAGGCTTTGGCATAAATTTCAGCTGCTGTAGCATCGCCTTCACCGCGTAATTTTTCCGCGTCACGGTACGCATTTGCTAACGTGACAACACGTTGTCTATCTGCATCAGCGCGAATACGTTCAGCCGCTTCTGCCCCTTCGGAGCGAAATTCACGCGCGACACGCTCACGTTCTGCTTCCATTCGGCGAAATACGGAACTACTCACTTCTTCTGGTAAATCAATACGCATTACTTGCACATCAACAATTTCTAAGCCCAATGCAGCAGCAGGAGCTGTGACGTTTTTAATTAAAATATCACGAATTTCACTGCGATCGGTTGAAACTAATTGTTTGATATTACGTTTGCCAAATTCGCCGCGAAATAAATCTTTCACGATTTGATCTAAACGCAAATTCGCTTGGTCAATATCGCCCGCGACAACGGTATAAAACGTTTTCACGTCGCCGATTTTCCATTTAACAAACGAATCCACGATGACGTTTTTCTTTTCAGCAGTTAAAAAACGTTCGGGTTTTGAATCCATTGTTTGAATTCGCGCATCGAAATGTTTGACGTTATTAACCAAGGGTAATTTAACGTGTAAACCTGGTGTGTAATCGTCTTTGACGATTTCACCGAGTTGAAATTTAATGGCTTTTTCAGTTTCGTTGACGGTGAAAACACTCATCGTGCCAACTAAAAAAACACTGGCTACGCCTAATACGATTTGATTTGTGTTCATTTTAACGTCCTCTCATATCGTTTTGACGACCGCGAATGGTTGAATGCTCAATACTTGGCACAGCAACTGGTGCATTGGTATTTTGTGGAATAACAGGTTGTTCAACCGTTGCCGATGAAACGTGCGGCGCATTCACAACGGGCGCGTTCACATTTGGCGGTGGAATCATTTTATCGAGTGGCAAATACATCATGTTATTGCCATTTTTAACATCAACAATGACGTTGTTTGTGCTACTTAAAACCGATTCCATCGCATCAATATACAACCGTTTGCGCGTTACATCTGGAGCTTTCGTATATTCAGTCAAAAGCTGTGAGAAACGACTGGTTTCACCTTGAGCTTGAGCAATGACTTGTTCTTTATAACCTTCGGCTTCTTGTGTTTTGCGTGCTGCTGCGCCGCGAGCTTTTGGAATCACATCGTTTGCGTAGGCTTGCGCTTCGTTGATTAAACGCTGTTCATCTTCACGCGCTTTAATCGCATCGGCAAAGGCATTTTGCACTTGTTCAGGCGGTTGTGCGTCTTGCAAATTCACACTGGTGACTTGAATCCCAGAATTATAACTATCCATCACGTTTTGAATTTCAGCTTTAATTTGAGCAACGATTTCACTGCGCCCTTCGGTTAAAACAAAATCCATCGTGCTACCGCCGATTACGCCACGTTGTGCGCTTTCCGTAACGTGTTTTAAGGTTGCAGCAGGATTTGCGACGTTGAAAATAAAGGCTTTTGCATCTTTAACTTGATATTGAACAGCTAAACGCACATCGACATAATTTTCGTCTTTAGTGAGCATTAACGCTTCTTTAGGAACAGAACCGCCATTCACTAAATCACCGCTACCATTACTGCGATAACCGACTTCGATAAAACGTTGTTGTTTTACATTCACGAGTGTGACTTGTTCAATCGGCGCGGGTAAGTGCCAATTTAAACCAGCTTGTGTAGTGGCAGAGTATTTACCAAAACGTGTTTCAACACCGTGATTTCCTTCATCAACAATATAAAAACCTGTTAACCCCCAAATAATCGTGGCACCTACAGCAACTAAACCCAAACCTTTAAGAGAGTTTCCCGAAAAACCGTTGCCGTTTTCACCGTTACCACCGCTATTACCGAAGATTTTTTCGAGTTTAGATTGCAACGCTTTAATGGCTTCATCTAATTCTGGAATATCATCATTACTTGCTTTACCGCTCCACGGATCTTTTTTTCCACTACCAGGTTCATTCCACGACATAATTTTTTCCGTTTTTTGATAAATTTTAAGTTAAACCGATTAGGTCGTATTTTTGTGATAAATCTTTTGCACTAAGTTATAAAACCAGCGTGGTCGAAATGAAACCACAAACATAAGTCCTATTCCTGAAATCGGTACAGGTCCCACTTCTAAAATGGTGATGAGTAACAAGGCAAATAAACACAAAAGGCGCAACAGCAAGTTGCGAAACGATACGGGGTATTTCATAACTCATGTTGAGTATCGGTCATTTATTTAAGTTGAGCTATTCTAAAGAGGCAGGCGATAAGGTTCAAGGCAAAACTTTATATTCCACAAATTAAAGATTTTGATAGGGGCATCATTAGCGATGCGTTACAAATTTCAATTAAACATAGGTTTTTCTAATATCTGAGAGCGTTCCTTGCACAAATAATTCTTTGAATGCTGCAACTAATTTTGGATCAAACATCCCGCTTGAATGAAGTTCGATATTGTCTAAAGCCTCTGTCATTGTCCACGGTTCTTTGTAAGGACGTTTTGTTGTCAGTGCGTCGAACACGTCTGCTAATTTTACAATTCGCGCTGAAAGAGGAATGTTTTCACCGACTAATTTATTGGGATAACCTGTGCCGTCAAAATTTTCATGATGCCCCGCAGAAATTTCTCGCGCCATTTCATAGAACGGATTTGTGCCTAAAATTCGCACACCCGCAAGCGGATGTTCACGCATCACAATCCATTCTTCATCGGTTAATTTTCCTGGTTTTTTCAAAATGGCATCAGGCGTGGCAAGTTTTCCAATATCGTGCAACATACTCATCAAGCCCATGTGAGTGGCTTCTTTTTCATCAACACCTACTGCAATGGCTAAGGCTTGCGTGTAATGTTGCACGCGATATAAATGACTTGCGGTATCCTGATCTTTACCTTCGGCAGCAAGACACAGCATCACGACGGTTTCTTGATATGCCGCTTCCAATTGTGTTCTCGCTTCATCTAATTGACGTTGCAAATCGAGCGATTCTAATGCGCGTACCACCGTAAAATGCAAATCGTCAGGAATCCACGGCTTTGTAATGTATTTGTAAATATGCGCGTCATTAACGCACGAAAGCAACGATTCTACGTCGGTATAACCTGTGAGCAAAATTCGTACGGCTTGCGGTTGAATATGAAAAGCGTGCGTTAACACTTCTACGCCGCCAACATTAGGCATCCGCTGATCACAAATAATCAAATCCACGGATTCTGCGTTGAGAATATCAATTGCCGCTTGTCCACCGCTTGCTGAAAGCGTTTTGTAACCTTTGCGAAAACTGCGTGTAAGTGTCGCTAAAACATCTGCGTCATCGTCAACAAGTAATAATGTGTGCATTTTTTAAGCATCCTTAACTAATTTAAGAGGAATAGAAATTATAAAGCGTGTGCCGTGATTTTCAGGCGATTGGTCTGATTCAACAGTGAGTGTTCCTTGATGTTTTTCAATAATGCCGTAAGAAATCGACAACCCAAGCCCTGTGCCTTCGCCAACATCTTTTGTGGTAAAAAAGGGATCGAAAATTTTAGCTTTTATCTCATCAGGCATTCCTGTTCCTGTATCGGAAATACAAATCAAAGCGTTGTTATCAACTTTTGCCGTTGAAATAAAAATCGTCCCCGTGTCGGGAATTGCTTGAATTGCGTTGGCTAAAATGTTCATAAACACTTGATTCATCTCACCTGCGTAACATTCAACTTGTTCGTTTAGTGCGTAATCTTTTTCAATCACAATCCGATTTTTATAATTATGTAAAAGCATTTGCAGCGTTGAATCAATGTCTTCTTCAAGCAAGACGGTTTTCACATCGTCTTGATCTAAACTGGAAAAATTTCGTAGCGATAAAACGATATTTCGGATTCTATCAGCGGCTTGTTTTTGACTGCCCAGTAAATGCTCTAAATCACTCACAACGAACGCATAATCGATTTGTTCTTTGTGTTCATTTAGGTTTTTTAAGCCTGCTTCATCTAAATTATTCTCAGCAATTTCAACGGTTGTTTTAATATCGTCAATGTATTCGGCAAGTGGTGGCATATTGGCATAAATCGCGCCAATTGGATTGTTAATTTCGTGCGCGATACCTGCTACTAATTGACCAAGTGAGACCATTTTTTCAGATTGCACAAGTTGAGCTTGCGCGGATTTAAGTTTTTGCAAGGTATCTTGTAATTGCGTTGTGCGTTCGATAACTTGATTTTCTAAATTTGCATTGAGATTTTCGAGTTCTTTTTCAACAATCGCATTTTTGTGAAATAACTCACCGATTTGATGCGTCATTCGGTTAAACGCATTGCCTAAATCGGCGACCTCATCACGTCCTGAAACTTGTACTTGAATAGATAAATCATTGGATTTTTCAATTTCGTGAATCGTTTCAGTCAGTTCTTTAATTGGCGTAACAAAATGACGACTAAGCAAACTTACCACAAAAATCATTGGAATCCCGACAAATGCGGCGGCAATCAAAAGATTTTTTACGAGTTCGAGTAATGGTTTTTGCGCGAGTTTTTCAGGCATGAACGCGGCAATTTGAAAATTGAAATCGCCAATCGTAATGGGTTTTGAAATCGAACCTAAATAGCTTTCATCACCAAAAAACCATAACGGATTTTGCGTAAAATCATCATTTAACGTAATGTCTTGAACGCTATTTTTCATAAATAATTCTGCACTCGTTTCGCTGTTTTTACGCAATGCGAAATTACTGTCAGTTGGTGCGAGCAATTGAGTAATATCATCCCATGGATGCGTAATCACCAAATAACCTTGCCTTTTTAATTGCGGTAAGTTTAGCGTGGTCAGATGAGCGAGAACACTCCCTTTTATGAATGGCACGTCATGTTTAAAAACGAGCTGATAATCTTTTTGTGTTTTCCACGCATCGGGTAATTTTGTTTTTAAAACGCCTTGTTGTGTAGATGCAATCAACTCCCCCGCTTCATTGAAAACATATAAATCTCCAGCTAACGGGTAATACTTTTTCAGATTTTTCAGTTCTGTGTTAATCCGTTTGTCCAAATCATCGACAACAACATCAAGCATTACCGAAGAAGCTCGCCATGATAGTAAATTCGTACGTTCAAATAGCAAAACGTTACTAATTTCAGCTGCTTTATGGTCGGCAATATCGGTTAGGTTTCGACTAATTTGCTCGTTAATTTTTTCACCAAATTTGTAAAAAACTACTGAACTGAGTGTAACGGTAACGAGCAACACAATTAAACTGAAAAACAGCGTTAAACGAACTGAAAGCGAAAAGCGTGACATAACTCACCGTTATTTGAATTGTTGCAGAATTTTAATCTGTGAACTTTGTGGTTTGGTTTCAACGTAACCAATCGCGCCTTTGATACGTTCGACAAACATCACAACGGCTTGCTCAGAATTTTGTGTCACTGGCGGTGTTTCACCTTTAAAGAGCATCTTGTCCCAATAACTGCCTAATTTTTCAGGCGTACTGTCGAAAACTTGCGTTGTAAAACGCGCCCGCGCGTCAGCGGTGGCGGGTAAATTTATCGGCATAATGTCTTCGCCATTTTCCCAGTGTTTCTTTTTGAGCAAATAAATGGCAGAAATATCGCTTTTTTCAAGTTGCGAAATAGGCAAATCTTTGTTTGCGATAATATACAAATCAGCTTTCGCTGAAAGCGGCAACAAGGCGGCTAATAAAATAAGTAACGTTTTCATTAGAACAACACCGCCACTGAACTATAAAGTCCCGTCTGATTATGGAATGTACTGCCTTGCGTTTGTTGCCATTCGACTTTAAATGACACGCTTGGAATAGGTCGATAAACAATGCCAGCAAGTTCAGTATTCGTCGGTTCAAGTTTGTTTGCGTATTCAAAATGTTCGTAACGAGTCAGCAAATTAAAATGCTCTGGAAGCGGAACAACCATTTGAACATAACCGCCCCAATCGTTACCGTGTTCACGGAATTCACTGGTATCAACATGGGTAAATAGCAATTCACTTTCTAATTCGAACCATTCGTGCTGCCAATTGCCATCAATACTGATGGAATTTCGCATTTCATCGCTAAATGCAACTTGAGCGTGTTGGAATGCAACGCCTAAGTAATAATCTAGGTCTTCATTCACAATCCAACGTGCGCCTGTAACAGTTTGATATTGCCGTTCTTGTGAACTGAGCGGTTTGTGATTAAATTCAACCGCTGGTTGCACATAAACTTCTAACGCATTTCCCGATAACGCATCGAATTCATGTCGAAATTGCAAACCTGTAATGTAATTGGCTCGAGAATAATTTGACGTGATGGGGCGATTTGTTGCCCATACCAGCGGGGCGGCGTGAACAATGTTCCAATGGTTGATTGACGCTAGAAATTTACCGACACGCAAGGTATCGGTTTCAGTAATTTCTATATCGTTATAGAGTCGCTCAACAGCCAAATGTACAT
>JAQTXN010000234.1 GCA_028688755.1 Methylococcales bacterium
GAAACTACCGTTGCACCTTCTTTCACTCGAGCTTGATTGCCCATGCAAAGCGAACAACCAGGCATTTCTAAACGTGCGCCTGCTTTTTCAAAGGTGTTATAAACGCCTTCTTTTGTAAGCTGTGAAACATCCATTTTTGTTGGTGGCGCAATCCATAATTTGCTCGGTAAATCGGTCGTTTGTTGTTTGAGCAATTTTTCTGCCGCGCGGAAATGCCCGATATTGGTCATGCACGAACCTAAAAATACTTCATCAATATGTGTTCCCGCGACATCGGATAATTTTTTAATATCGTCTGGGTCATTTGGACATGCTAGCAATGGCTCAGGGATTTCATTCAAATTGATTTCAATGACTGCAAAGTATTCTGCATCCGCATCGGGTTCAAGTAGAACAGGCGTTGCGAGCCATTCTTGCATTTTCGCAATGCGACGTTCAATCGTGCGAGCATCGCCATAACCTTCTTTAATCATCCACTGTAACAACGTGATATTTGAATTGAGATATTCACGAATCGGGGCTTCATTTAAACGCACCGTGCAACCTGCCGCGCTACGTTCTGCCGACGCATCGGATAATTCAAACGCTTGTTCTACTTTCAAATCAGGCAAACCTTCGATTTCTAAAATGCGTCCTGAAAAAACGTTCTTTTTGCCTTTTTTATCAACGGTTAAAAGTCCTTTTTGAATCGCGGCATACGGAATGGCATTGACTAAATCGCGCAAGGTAATGCCTGCTTGCATTTCGCCCGTGAAACGCACCAAAACCGATTCAGGCATATCAAGTGGCATCACGCCTGTTGCCGCTGCAAAAGCCACTAAACCAGAACCTGCTGGGAATGAAATCCCAATTGGAAAACGGGTGTGTGAATCGCCGCCTGTGCCAACGGTGTCAGGTAACAACATTCTGTTTAACCACGAATGAATAATCCCATCACCTGGACGCAATGAAACACCGCCACGATTCATAATGAAATCAGGCAAAGTGTGTTGCATTTCAACGTCAATCGGTTTCGGATACGCGGCGGTGTGACAGAACGACTGCATGACCAAATCTGCTGAAAAACCTAAACACGCTAAATCTTTCAACTCATCGCGCGTCATAGGCCCTGTGGTGTCTTGTGAACCAACGGTGGTCATGTGTGGCTCGCAATAAGTATTCGGGCGAACGCCTTTTACGCCACAAGCTTTGCCGACGATTTTTTGAGCAAGTGTGAAACCTTTGCCGCTGTCTTGCGTATCAGCAGGGCGTTTGAAAACCGTTGATGGCTCTAAACCTAATGCAATTCGCGCACGGTCAGTTAAACCACGCCCGATAATTAACGGAATGCGTCCACCTGCACGAACTTCGTCTAATAAAATGTCGGTTTTAAATTCAAATTCACACACTTTTTCGCCGCTGAAATGGCGTTTAACTGTGCCGAAATACGGGTAAATATCAATCACATCACCCATATTTAAATCGGTTACATCGCATTCAAACGGTAACGCGCCTGAATCTTCCATTGTGTTGAAAAAAATCGGTGCGATTTTGCCACCGATACACACACCGCCTTCGCGTTTGTTTGGAATATGGGGAATGTCGTTGCCCATAAACCATAAAACAGAATTGGTTGCGGATTTGCGTGACGAACCTGTGCCGACTACATCGCCAACGTAAGCCACGGGAAAGCCTTTTTTCTTGAGTTCAGCAATTTGTGCCTCGGCATTGGTAATACCAGCTCGTGGCATTTTGAGCATCGCTTTTGCGTGCAAAGGAATATCAGGACGTGACCACGCATCAGGGGCAGGGGAGAGGTCATCGGTATTGGTTTCACCTGTGACTTTGAAAACGGAAACGGTTAATTTTTCAGGCACAGCAGGTTTTGATGTGAACCACTCTGCATCTGCCCATGACTGCATGACTTGTTGGGCAAATTTATTTCCCGCATCAGCTTTTACTTTTACGTCATGAAACGCATCGAAAATGAGCAACGTGTGTGACAAACCTTTTGCAGCAAGCTGGCAAATTGTTTCGTTTGAACTATCAAGTAATTCAATCAATGGCGCGATGTTGTAACCGCCAAGCATGGTACCGAGTAATTCGGTGGCGCGTTCGGCTGTTAAAATCGGTGAGGTTGTTTCACCTTTTGCAATGGCGGCTAAAAATCCTGCTTTCACATACGCCGCTTCATCAACACCAGCAGGAATACGATTTGCGAGTAAATCCAAAATAAATTCTTCTTCACCAGCAGGGGGATTTTTAATCAATTCAACTAATTGTGCTGTTTGCGTTGCATCTAACGGTTTTGGCACAACGCCTTGTTCCGCACGTTCTGTAACGTGCTTACGATAATTTTCTAACATGGAAAATCCTTAATTTAAAAAGTGGAAATGTGAAGTAAGTCAGTTTATTTCTAAAGTAAATGGCGTAGAATCCGATACACCAGCTAAGGCGTAATACAGCCTGCGTAACAAAATCTTATTTTATTCGATTTCACAGCCAAAAGGGCGAGGTTCATCATGAATACCATTTCTTCTACTTCGAGCGTTAATGCGTATAACCCACAAATTGTTAATAAAGTCGCTGATGTTAATAGTGCAAATTTAGCAAATAATGCCGCAAATCAATCAGCATTTTCTTCTTACAT
>JAQTXN010000089.1 GCA_028688755.1 Methylococcales bacterium
TAGGTTGCAGGATTTGAACGCGGCGTTTTACCAATCGGGTCTTGGTCAATAATAATCACGTTCTCCACGCAATCTGGCACAGCAATCGAATCGTGTTGCCCAATAAAATCGACTTGTTCGCCGAATTTTTTACGCAAATATGGCATCACGGTTTGGTTAATCAGCGTACTTTTTCCCGAACCCGAAACGCCCGTAATGCCACATAAAATACCGAGCGGCAAATCCACATTGACGTTTTTCAAATTGTTTTCGCTCGCGCCACGCACCGAAATAAATGCGACTGGTTCACGACGTTTTTCAGGGACAGTAATCGTGAGTTCGCCGTTTAAATATCTCCCCGTCAAACTGTTTGGATTTTGCATAATTTCTTCGGGCGTGCCTTTCGCGGTAACGTGTCCGCCGTAAATTCCCGCGCCCGCGCCAATATCAATCACATAATCCGACGCGCGAATCGTGTCCTCGTCATGCTCGACGACAATTAAGGTATTTCCTAAATCGCGCAATTTATGCAGCGTTTCAATCAATTTCACATTGTCGCGTTGATGAAGCCCGATGCTTGGCTCGTCCAAAATATACAAAACGCCCATCAAATTACTGCCGATTTGTGTGGCAAGTCGAATGCGTTGTGCTTCGCCGCCTGACAATGTTTTCGCACTGCGCGACAACGTTAAATAACCCAAGCCGACGTTATTTAAAAAACCTAATCGTTCGTTGATTTCTTTTAAAACCTGCTTTGCAATCGTCAAATCTTTCTCGCTCAATTTTTCGGGCAATTGTAAAAAAAATTGCGCCGCGTTTTCGATGCTCATATCGGTAACATCGATGATACTTTTGTCATCGATTTGCACTGCTAAAACCACTGGCTGTAAGCGTTTTCCTTTGCAACTTTGGCACGGTTTGAACACCATAAATTTTTCAATTTCTTTTTTACGGTGTTCACTTTCGGATTGTTTATAAAGCCGAAGTGTTTGCGGAATCACGCCCTCGAAACCTTCATCGAGTTTCATGTTTTCGCCTGTTGACCATTTGCCGCTTAACGCTTCGGTTGTGCCGTAAAGCAACACGTTTAACTGCGTTTCGGTCAATTTTCCTAGCGGTGTCCACACATCAAAACCGTATTCACGCCCGACGACCGCAATTTGTTGCGCTCGCCACGTTAAATCCATTTTGCCGTAAATCGCCAAACCGCCGTCCATGATGGATTTTGTTTTGTCGGGAATGAGTAAATCGACCGACAATTGCGTGATTTCGCCCAAACCGTGGCATTCGCTACACGCACCGAATGGGCTGTTAAACGAAAACATCCGTGGTTCTAAACTTTCAAACACGATTTTAGGATGTTTGACGCACGCGCCGAAAGTGCTGTAAATCGTTTCGCCTGCGCTGCGTTGTAATTCTTTTTTCTTTTCGCCAGACGCATTTTTGTCGATGACAATCATGCGTTCTTTGCCCAGTGATAATGCTTGTTCGACCGCTTCGTTGACACGCGAGCGTTCATCTTCGTCAATCGTAATCGTGTCGATAACTGCTTCAATCCAGTGTTTTTCGTAGCGTTCGAGTTTTAATTCGTCTTTGATGGTGTCGGAATCGTAGATTTTTTGATTGACGCGAATTTTGGCAAAACCTTGTTTGCGTAAATCGTCGATGATTTGTTCGTGTGTGCCTTTTTGTCCGTTAATAATCGGCGCGAGAAAAATCAAGGTTTTTTCTTGTTCTGCCATAATCAAACGGGTGATATTTTCGGCACTTTGCGGTTTGATTTCGCTGTGACATTTTGGGCAATGGTGCGTGCCGATTCGCGCAAAAAGTAGGCGCAAATAATCATAAATTTCGGTCACTGTGCCAACGGTTGAGCGGGGATTTTTGCTGGTGGTTTTTTGTTCGATGGAAATGGCTGGCGATAGCCCTTCGATGCTGTCTACGTCGGGTTTGTCCATCAAGCCTAAAAATTGCCGCGCATACGCAGATAAACTTTCGACATAACGCCGTTGTCCTTCGGCGTAAATCGTATCGAAGGCTAGCGTGGATTTTCCCGAACCCGAAAGCCCTGTGATGACAATCAATTTATTGCGCGGAAATTCGACATCGATGTTTTTTAAATTATGTTCGCGTGCGCCTTTTACTATGATGCTGTTTTTCATTTTATTATCGAATTTTAGTGACTATATCAATCAAGAATCGGCTAACATGTTCAAAGCTATGCCTAGCTTATCCAGTTCTTTTTGTTTCATTGACACTCGTTTTTTGAATATATAATTTTCCAAATCTACATGGAGTTTTTTCGTGGTAATTCCATAAAATAGACTGATTACAGTTATCACGGTGACAATAACCACACTTGATTGATATATAAGCGAATCTGTTCTTACGCCAAATAATTCAAATAACCCATTGAGACGAAACACACCTACTATTATAAGAAAACCAAAAAAATTATGGATTGCATCAGCATCGCATTTAGAGCGATTTTTTATATCCCAATATATTTTTTGCTGTGTTGAATTTCTTTCTTTTTTAATCTGCTCTAATTCCATTCTTGTACGATTATGTTCTTCGTTAATTTCTGATAATTTTGCATTTCCTTCTGATTTTATTTCTTCTGTAACACGCTTAAGAGTCTCTGTGATCGTGTAACTTGTTAAAGCCTCTTCTTCTCCAAGTGTTAGTTTCATTAACTCACTTTGACTCAAAGGATTACTTCTCAATAATTGGTGATCCCTAGCTGTAATTTGCTTGCTTCTTTCAAGTTTTTCGGATTCCATTAAAAATTTTTCCCAAAAACGTTGATTAGGATTTAATCCAGCATAAGCAAATGCTAAAACTTCTTTTTGAGGCAAACTAGGTGCGCCTAATGGTGCTTTTAACCAAGCCGTATTGGCTAAACTAAAATCAGTTATCACACTAGAAATTTCTCGTGATTCGTTATGATTTTTCCCAAAATCATACGCAGCTGTTGAAAAAGCCGTATTACTAGTCACAAGAACAGCTTTACATTTTTCTATGCTTATAGGGGAGGTTCCCGATCTTAAAACATAAATACTTCTGACAGAGTTTATATCGTATTCTCGAGCTTTAGGATTATGGTACGGAACTTCATCATCAAGAAACTTAGTGAAAGTATTTTCGTTAATCTGAAATTTTTCGATATAAGCAGGTGTTTTTTCGACTGAAATTTGAGATTCTGCCAAATAATCATCAATTTTCTCAGCCATTAGTAGGAAATCCGATCTTGTGATGTTATTACGTCTGGCTTCTAGGATTATTTTACTTTTTCCATTTGCTGAATTTATGTAGTCAGCAGATGCTCTTATAACAGTTTCTAACTCATCTCTTGTGTGGCTAAAACAAGATACTTTCCCTTTTAGATTGAATACTAATTTTAATAACTCTTGGACTGCTTGTTTTGAAGGATCACCTTCTAATCCAAGTAATTGAAGTAACAAAGGTGTGTCAAGATAAAAAGTTACGTTATTGTAAGAGTTAGTTACATATTTCAAATCTGGACATAAAAGAGCATTAGCCAGCATATTTCCGCGAACCAATTTCATAAAACTATCAAATCGTTCAGGATTATTTTTATGTATATGATGAACAAATTGGCTAACTAAAATGATAACCCAATTTTTTCCGCTACCCTCCTCATAAGGTATCGTAGTACCTTTCAAATATGCTTTAAGGCAAGGAATTGAAAAACTAGAAAGAAATGTGAGCAAAGCATTCATTGCTATTTCTTCATTAAATTCATGCGTACTCTTTGTTTCTTTAAAATATGAAACTAGTCCATCCACTACAGCTGAGATATGTCTTTCAGCAGCAACCTTATCTGTGGTTAGACTTGTTTCTGGTACTGACCCCGTAATTTCGTAATATCCGTCTTTTTTAGTTATGACACCTGTTTCTTTTATTCGCCGAAGTAATAACTGCACTGTCCTTCGAGGTATTTCCAATCCAAAAGTAGACAGTAATTTTCCTTTTATTATTTCATCGGTAATGACTTGATCCGTTACATTTTGAATAGCGTCCAAAATGAATGGTCTCAAATACTCGAGATAATCTTTTCCTCCATCAATATTGACTTTGAGCATGGCAAGACTAGTTAAAGTTGCTTCGCTATTCAAAATAAATCTCCCAAATTTTTATAATGTCAAAAAATAATTCACAGTTTTACAAACATTTCTCCGCAAACCCACGCACCCGCTCAAGCACTTTCAACAGTTGTGTAGCTTGCTCAAATGGGGTTTTCTATCTCAACAGCCCTTTATTTGCAACGCTTTTATCATTTCGCCAGCAATCGCTTCTAACGTAGATTTTCGATTTCGATTTGGGTTAAGCCTGTTAATTTAGCAATGGTTTCTGGTTTTAAATCTTCAGCCAGCATACCTTTTGCCACTTCAAGTTTGCCTTGCTTGATACCTTCCGCAAACTTCTTTTTTTTATCATCTTCAAAATTGTATTCCTCAATCATCCAGTATTTTTCTTCAGGTGAAACGAGATTTTTTGCGATTGAATTGATGACGGTTTGTAGTTCGGGACGGTGATAATTCGTTTCTTCGATTTGTTCGGTCAAACTTTCTTTAATTGCACTTAACCATTCGCGGTAGATTTCAGGTGTATTTTCATCCACATATTTCACCGCAAGGTAAATAACTTTGTGTTTAATTTCGTTTAATGGATTTCCAGCGCGGTCTTTTGGGTCAAAATCAATTACAGCCACATCGGTTTTGTGATTGTCGGCGGAAGTTAAAACGACAATCGTATAAACCGTTAAATTCGGTTTGTAATTTCGATAATTCGCGGCTTGTTCAAGTAAAGCAACACAATGGTAATGCAAAAAACGGTCGTAATAATCACTGCCATTTTGATGTTGAATTTCCACAATCACGCGATTTTTTAAATCTTCAGCATACAAATCAAATTCGACTTTGATATTGCCGATGCGTTGTTCAAATGATTTTTCAGTTTCGACTTTATCGATTTCTAAATCGATGCCAACAATATCTTTTACAAAGGCTTTGAAAACGTCAATTTGTGAGAAGGCTTTTTTAAAAATGACACCGTATTGTAATGAAGCAACTTGTTTCATAAAAACTCCTTGTTGTTTTTCAAATTATGTTCGCGTGCGCCTTTGACTATGATGCTGTTTTTCATGGTGCTAGTTTAAGTTTTGGATTTCTTGTTCTGTTAAACCTGTTGATAAGGCAATAATTGAGTTAGCGATGCCTTGTGTTTTAAGTATTCTTGCCGCACTTTGCATGGCTTCAATTTTTCCTTCCTTTTTTCCATCCACAAACGCGGTATCAAGCGCGGCTTTAGCTTCATTATGTTCTAAAACACTTTTCAAATAAGCGTCGTATTGTTCACTACTTAAATGTGCAAGTTCAGCGATTTCAAACCCTTTTTGAAAAACTGGCTCGTTTAAAATGGTCGGAATATGGTCAAAATCTTCTAAATGTTTTAAAAAATAAATCCATTTATCAAAATGCGTTTCGAGTTCATTTTCTTGTTTGTTAAACAACGGCATTTGCAAAAATTTGAAATGCAATTTGTCATAAAAAACATCACCGTCTTGGTCTTTTAAACACACATCACGGCGAAATTTTTTCTCATCTTCTTTTTCGTCGTATTTGAAATTCAAAATGGCAATGAAATAAACGGGCAATAAATGAAAATCCCACGCACCTTTTTCGCCTTGTTCACGAATCGGAAACGTTGAATAAAATAGCGACCTGTCTTTGAAAAACTGCACTTTAGCTTTTTGCATTTCAACAATAAAACGCTCGCCTGTTTGGCTTTCGCAATACACATCAAAAATGGCTTTGCGTTCTTTTGAGGTATCCGCGAAATTTTCAGGATTTTTAAAACTTAATTGAGCGATTTGATGTTGTGGCGGCAAAAGTTGATTTAAAAAATCAATCAACAAATCTTTGCTGGCTTCTTCGCCAAACAATTTTTTAAAGCCAAAATCGGTGTAGGGATTGAAGTATTTGCTAATCATAAAGACCTCTTAACATGCTTTTTTTTCATAAATGAAAGTTCTACATAAATTCAAAATCAACTCATTTCTCAACAAACCTACGCACCTGATACTAATCACCAAAAAACTCCCAATTTCGTGAAAAAGTGAGCGTGTTAGCTTCATTTTGTAATTGAAATGGTAAAGCCGAATATGGCGCGGCGGAATACACCATATTTTCAACCGCTGCATCTAATTTTGCATTGCCCGACGAGTGCGTAATTTTCAGACTTTTAATCGTGCCATCGACATTGATTTCAACCAGCGTCGTTAAACTTCCCGCTGGCAACGTGCCACGGTCGTAAATTTCTTGCCCGACCCGTTTCACTTTTGAACTGAATGCACTGATATATTTATCACGTTCACTCACTTGTTGTTGCCGAACTTCCGTGCCAACTTGCGAAATTTGTTGTTGCAAGGATTCTAACGATAAACGCGGTTTTTCTTTTGGCGGTTCTTCGACTTTTTTGAGCGGTTCAACTTTTGCAATTTTTGCAGGTGGGACTTTTTTTACGACCACTTCGGATTTTTGAACCGTCACAATTTTAGGTTTAGACGGTTCTTTTTTTTGCTCGATCGTTTTTTCAATCGGTTTTGAAATGGACTTTTCAACAGGTTTATCAACAGGTTTGATAAGTTCAGGTTTTGGCGACTGTGGCAAACTAGCAGGTTGAGGTTCTGCGACGATTTGATCGTTTTGTTTCGCTTTAATCGGCGCAGTTTTCGTAATCAATGAGACTTCAATGACTTTTGCAGGCGGATGTTCAGGTGGTTTGGGTTTCAGAGTGAAATTGAGCCAAATCAATACATGCAAAACAACCGCTATTCCTAACGCCCAAATCATTTACGCCACAACTTGTGCAATGTGATCCATGAGCATTCCCGCAATGTTCAAGCCGAATTGCGCGTCTAATTCTTGTACGCAAGTTGGACTGGTGACATTGATTTCGGTGAGCGTATCGCCAATGACATCTAAACCGACAAAAATTAAACCTTTTGCTTTCAATGTTGGCGCAACTTGGCTGACAATCCATTTATCGCGTTCAGTTAAAGGACGACCTTCAGCCCGTCCGCCTGCGGCTAAATTTCCGCGTGTTTCGCCTTGTTGCGGAATTCGAGCTAGCGCATAAGGCACTGCTTCGCCATTAACAACTAAAATCCGTTTATCACCATCTACAATGGCGGGTAAATAACGTTGCGCCATAATGTAGCGTTGGTTGTAATGGGTCATCATTTCCAAAATTACGCTGGTATTCGGGTCGCCTAAACGTAACCGAAAAATCGATGTGCCACCCATACCATCAAGCGGTTTGACGATAATATCTTCTTGCTCATGTAAAAAATCGCGGATTTGTTGAGAATTTCGCGTCACCAATGCTTCGGCGCAACAATGCGGAAACCAGGAAGTAAATAATTTTTCGTTTGCCTCACGCAAAGACTGCGGTTTATTGACAACGTAAACGCCTGCACTTTCTGCAAGTTCCAACATATAAGTGGCATACAGAAATTCACTATCAAACGGCGGATCTTTTCGCATTAAAATCACGTTTAATGCTGAAAGTTCAATCGTTTGTTCGCTGGTAAATTCGAACCATTTTGCTGGATTGCGTTCAACTTTTACGGTGCGAGTTCGCGCAAATGCTTTGCCGTTGCGTAAAAATAAATCGCCTAGTTCCATGTAATGCAATTCCCAGCCGCGTGCTTGCGCTTCAAGAAGCATTGCAAAACTGGTGTCTTTTTTGATGTTGATGTGGTCGATGGAATCCATGACCATGCCGAGTTTGATAGACATGATGATTTTGTAAAAAAGGTTAAAGTTAGGCAATTATAACGAGTTCAACGTGAAAAATATCAAACAAAAGCCGTGTGTTACATTCAACTTCTTGAAAAAAACCATTTAATCATGTTAGTGCATCGATTATAATGCGCCACTTTCATTTTTATAATTCACATCGAATAGAGGATTTCATGTCAAGAGTATGTCAAGTTACAGGCAAACGCCCCGTAACAGGAAACAATGTTTCACACGCAAATAACAAAACAAGAAGACGTTTTTTACCAAATTTGCAACACCACCGTTTTTGGGTTGAAAGCGAAAACCGTTGGGTTCGTTTGCGTATTTCAGCAAGAGCAATGCGTACTATCGACAAAAACGGTATCGACGCTGTGTTAGCTGATATGCGTAAAGCTGGTCAAAAAGTTTAATTTCTAAGGGGATAAAATCATGCGCGACAAAATTAAATTGATTTCGACCGAAGGTACAGGTCATTTCTACACAACGACAAAAAACAAAAAAACGATGCCTGAAAAAATGGAAATCAAAAAATTTGATCCAGTGGTTCGTAAACACGTTATTTACAAAGAAGCCAAAATTAAATAGTTTTGGGCTTTTTAACGAAAAACCGTTCTTTAGTTTGATTTAACTAAAGAACGGTTTTTTTGTTTCAAATGATTCTCTTTTTTTCAGTTTGAACCAGTTTGCGTGGCAAGTTTGTCGTCGCGTAAAATGCACCGCATTCCTCTCCTAAAAAAATTTCAAAAAACATGACAAAATTCATATTTATCACAGGCGGCGTAGTTTCATCACTTGGCAAAGGCATTGCGGCATCGTCACTCGCCGCGATTTTGGAAGCTCGCGGTTTAAAAGTGACCATGACAAAGCTCGATCCGTATATCAACCTTGACCCAGGTACGATGAGTCCATTTCAACACGGTGAAGTTTTCGTGACCGAAGATGGCGCAGAAACCGATTTGGATTTAGGGCATTACGAGCGTTTTTTAAAAACTACGATGTCGAAAAGAAATAATTTCACCACTGGGCAAGTGTATGACACGGTGTTGAAAAACGAGCGTCGTGGTGATTATTTAGGCGGCACAGTTCAGGTCATTCCACATATTACCGATGAAATTAAACGCCGTGTTTATGCCAGTGCAGAAGGCGTTGATGTGGCGTTGATTGAAGTGGGCGGCACGGTTGGCGATATTGAATCGTTGCCATTTTTAGAAGCGATTCGTCAAATGCGTTTTGAACTCGGTAGCGAGCGTTCGTTATTTGTGCATTTAACGCTAGTTCCTTATATCCGCAGTGCAGGCGAAATCAAAACCAAACCGACGCAACATTCGGTGAAAGAATTACGCACCATCGGGATTCAGCCTGATGTGTTGATTTGCCGCTCAGAATTAGCAATCCCTGTCAGTGAACGCCGCAAAATTGCTTCATTTACCAACGTTGACGAACACGCCGTTATTTCGCTTATCGATGCCGACACAATTTATCGCATTCCGTTGATGTTACATGAACAAGGTTTAGATGAATTAGTGGTTAGACGTTTACGTTTAGATGTTGAACCAGCTGATTTACATGAATGGCAAACGGTTTTAGAAGCCATCGCGCAATCTGAGCAAGAAGTAAATATCGCCATCGTCGGCAAATACGTTGAACATACCGATGCGTATAAATCGATTAACGAAGCCTTAACCCACGCGGGAATTCGCAATAAGTTAAAAGTCAAAATCACTTACATCGATTCTGAACTGATTGAAGAAGAAGGCACAGCACGTTTAAAAGATGTTGACGCAATCCTTGTTCCTGGTGGATTTGGTGAACGAGGCGTTGAAGGCAAAATTGCCACCGTGCGTTATGCGCGTGAAAACAAAATCCCGTATTTAGGCATTTGTTTAGGAATGCAAACAGCGGTGATTGAATTTGCCCGCAATGTGGCGAATTTAGAAGGCGC
Organism: Methylococcales bacterium; assembly: GCA_028688755.1. Classification (GTDB taxonomy): domain Bacteria; phylum Pseudomonadota; class Gammaproteobacteria; order Methylococcales; family Methylomonadaceae; genus UBA10906. Next base: position 9,751 of record JAQTXN010000089.1, read on the forward strand.
ACACAGCACCGAATTTTTACCGAATTCGCCGCATCCTGTGATTGGTTTGATTACTGAATGGATGGGCGATTGCGGCAACGTGCAAACACGCGACGAAAATTCAGACTTAGGCGGCACCATGCGCTTGGGCAGTCAGCAATGCCGCTTGTTGCAAGACACGTTGGCGTTTTCGATTTATCAAAAAGACGTGATTACTGAGCGTCATCGTCATCGTTACGAATTCAACAATCAATACATTGAAAAATTAGAATCTTACGGCTTGCGTTTTTCAGGTAAATCGATTGATGGACGTTTGGTTGAAGTCGTGGAAATCCCTGAGCATCCGTGGTTTATCGCGTGCCAATTCCACCCAGAATTTACTTCTACGCCGCGTCGTGGACATCCATTATTTAGCGGTTTTGTGCAAGCGGCGTTTGAGAATAGACGTTAACGTTTGCAATGAATCAATTTTTAAAAACAGATGAATTTAATGACTGGTTTAAATCACTCAAAGATTTCAAAGCAAAAGCGCGAATTGCTGGGCGTTTAGACCATGCCATTTTAGGCAACTTTGGTGACACAAAGTTTGTTGGGGAAAGTGTTTTTGAAATGCGAATTCATG
>JAQTXN010000235.1 GCA_028688755.1 Methylococcales bacterium
GTGGTGAGTTTGTCGGTGGTTTTGCTGGGGTTGTTGCTCATGATTTCACACCGTCAAGCCGTTGCACATGTGGTGGGTTTTATGTCGATTGAAAACGGTTTATTTTTTGCGGCAATGGTCGCAACAGACGGAATGCCAATGGTTGTCGAATTAGGCGTGGCGTTTGACGTTTTGGTAGCAGCGGTTTTATTCGGAATTTTCTTTTTTCACATTCGTACCAGCATTGATTCGCTTGATGTCGATATGATGAACAAATTACACGAAGTAGAAAGATGATTGCAGTTTATTTACTGTTAGTCCTTTCAGCGTTAGGCATTGCATTTTTTGCATTTACTGGTCATCACAAAGATATTGGCAAACTCAATACTCGAATCAATGCCGTGAGTTTAGGGATTACGATTTGGCTTGCAACGACTGTTTTTCAACACGGAACGATTTTGTCAGGCGGCAAAGCCTTTTTGATTGATTCATTCAATGTGTATTTGATTGTCTTGACAGCATTTGTCGGTTTTACCACGTCGTTATTTTCTGCGCCGTACATGGCACATGAAATTGAATTAGGCAAACTCACCGAAGGACGTTTAAAACTTTATTATTCGATGTATCAAGGTTTTATGCTTGCTATGTATTTGGTTTTAACAACCAACAACATGGGCATTATGTGGGTGGCAATGGAAGGTGCAACGCTGGCGACAGTGTTACTCGTGAGTTTGTATCGCACACCTGAATCGATTGAAGCGGCTTGGAAGTATTTTATTTTATGTGGTGTGGGTATCGCACAAGCGTTGTTCGGTACGATTTTGCTTTATTACGCTGCATCACAAATCGGTGACCCTGAAAATGCGTTGTTGTGGACAGTTTTGTATGAACACGCTTCGCAATTAAATCCAAAAATTTTAGATATTGCGTTTGTGTTCTTGCTAATTGGTTACGGCACAAAAATCGGTTTAGTGCCGTTGCACAATTGGTTGCCTGACGCACATTCGGAAGGTCCGACACCAATGTCAGCGGTTTTATCTGGTCTGTTATTGAACGATGCGTTGTATGCGGTAGTGCGAAATAAAATGCTCGTCGATGGCGCGACGCAATCGCACATTGCAGGCTATTTAATGATGGGCTTTGGCTTGGTTTCATTTTTAGTTGCCGCGTTATTTTTACATCGACAAAAAGATATTAAACGTTTGTTTAGTTATTCCTCGATTGAACACATGGGCTTGATGACGTTTGCTTTTGGCATCGGCGGTTCGCTTGCAACTTTTGCCGCATTGCTACACATGACGGTTCATTCACTTGTTAAATCGGCAATTTTCGTCACCGTCGGACACACCGCGCAAATTGCAGGCACGCAAAAAATGGCGCAAATCCGTGGTTTGATTAAAACACAGCCAAAAGTCGGTTGGGGATTATTGATTGGAACAGTGGCGATTGCAGGTTTTCCACCATTCGGCGTTTTCACCAGTGAATTTTTAGTGTTACTCGCCACGATGCACAATTATCCTTGGCTCACGCCATTTTTATTACTCGGCATTGGCATTGCCTTTGCGGGACTATTTCGCCACATTCAACCCATCGTTTACGGTGAAAAGCCAGAAGGTCAAAACGCCATTAAAGCGAATTTAATTCCCGTGATGGTGCATTTAGGTTTCGCATTGTGGTTGGGGTTAGCGATTCCGAGTTTTTTGAGTGATTGGTTTAGCCAAGCGACATTGTTGATTTCAGGGAGCGCGTTATGAGTTGGCAAAATGTATTTTTAACGCAGTTAAACGAAGCGGATATTTTTGTTAAATCTGAACGAATTTCACCTGCTGTTGAGTTATGGGAAATTGACGATAAACATTGGCAAGATTTCGCAAAAATGGCATTTGAATTCAAATTGCGTTGGGTAGCGGGTTTCGCTGAACAAATCGGTGAACAATTCTATGTTCACGCTTGTTTTGAAACAGCAGGGAATTACGTTTTGCTTCGCACCACGATTAACCTTTCAAAATCCGAATTACCCTCGCAAGCAACCGTTTATGCGGCGGCAAATCGCAGTGAACGTCACACACACGATATGTTTGGAGTCACATTTTTAAATCACCCAGACCCACGTTGCTGGACACGTCATAAAGTATGGAAAAAAAGCAACCATCCGTTGCGTCATGATTTTCCTGTGCAAGGTTTTCCAGCAGACATTACGCCGCCCGATACGGATTATCACTTTGTACAATCGCATGGCGTAGGCGTTTATGAAATTCCTGTTGGCCCTGTTCATGCGGGAATTATCGAACCTGCACATTTTCGCTTTCAAGCGGTGGGCGAGTTGATTTTAAATTTAGAAGAACGTTTAGGTTATGTTCACAAAGGCACAGAAAAAATCGCCGAAGGTCGTACACCAGAAGGTTTGGCGAAATTAGCGGCGCGGGTTTCAGGTGATACTTGCGTGTCACATACTTGGGCGGCTTGCATGGCGATGGAACAAGCGGCAGGCGTTGAAATTTCAAAACGCGCGGCGTTGATTCGTGGCATTTTTGCGGAGCGTGAACGCATTGCAAATCATCTTGGCGACCTCGGCGCAAGTTGTAATGACGTGGCATTTGCGTTTGCGTTCATGCAGATGATGCGTCTTAAAG
>JAQTXN010000236.1 GCA_028688755.1 Methylococcales bacterium
GTTATCAATCAACGTTGAGACTTGCGCTTTGCCAATAGGTTCACCAGCTTGAGCGATGGCGTTACCTGATTTACTAATTCTCGCGCTAATTTGGACATTTGAAACTGATGAAATCGTCATACTCGGCATCATTGCCATGCTGTCATCAAGCGTAATTTCTAACGGCAAATCTTTAACTTGTTTTTTTACAACCGCAAGTGGCATTTTTCCACCTTGTGCGGGCTGCGCGTAAATAAAAACGGTATCTTCAGGGTTTGCGGCAGCTTTGAATTTGTCATCTAATGCCACAGAAACGCGAATACTTTTGCCATTTGTAGCCGCTTTGGATTCAGATTTAATTTCAGGTATTGGCGTTACCGTTTGCCCTAAAGCCTCTTTAGCTTGATTGATTAAGCCTTGAACTTCTTGAAAATCGGCTTCTTCGGGTTTGTAATGCGTTTGCAATTTTTGCCATGAAACAATTGCTTCGTTGAATTTCCCAGCTTCAGCATTTGCCAAACCGTTAAGCCATAAACCCATATCATTATTGGCATCACGTTCTAAGGCTTTTGTAATCAGCGTTGCAGGTTCACCTAAAAGCGTGCCGCCGCTTGACATCGCAATCACGTCTGCCAGTTGTAAAAGTGTTTCAGGCTCATCGCCTAAAATTGCACGCGCTTTTCTCATTGCATCGATCGCTTCGGGATAACGCTTTAACACTTTGTACGAACGCGAAAGCATAATCCAACCTTGCGGATCGCTTGGATCGTCCTTCATGCGTTGTGCGAGTTTTTCAACCATTGCGTTAATATCGGCGGTCGTGGGTTTTTGTGCCACTTCAGCTTTTACTGCCACATCATCAAACGCTCGCATATCACCTTTCACGCTATAAATCGCTAAGGCAAGTAACGGCACAAAAACAGCTAAAGGAATGGCAAGCCAACGCCCTTTCGTTTCATCAATTTTATGAGCTTCAGTTTTTTGTAAATCTCGATGCAAATTGAGCATTAACTCACTCTTCAATGGCTCATATTGCGCGAGCGTAATTACGCCATTTTCTAAATCTGCATCCAATGCCGCTAATTTTTTTTGTGCAAGTTGCACATTTGAATCAGACGAATCGGTTTGGGGGACAAATTTAGGTTTTATCCATAATGGAATCAACAAAAAACACAGCGCAATCGCAATCAATAGCGCGACAAAAATACCAAATTGCATCATTGAGATTTACTCTTTTGTTTGTAAAAGTTTGTTAAGGCGTTCGCGTTCAGTTGCGGACAATTCGGGCTGAGTATTTTTACGCCGTTTGAGTAGTGACCAAAAACCAATGCCACCGATTAAAATCGTCAAAATCGGCGCAAGCCACAAAATCAGCGTTTTCACATTAAATGGTGGACGATATAGCACAAAATCGCCATAACGATCAGTCATATAAGTGATAATCTGCTCGTTACTTTCACCTGCGCTGAGTTTTTCATAAACCTTGCGCCGTAAATCTTGCGCGAGTTCGGCGTGCGAATCGGCGATATTTTGATTTTGACAAACCAAACAACGTAATTCTTCAGTCAAATTTTGATAACGTGATTCAAGTTCGGGCGTTGCGAATTGATAAATTTCAATTTCTGCGTGAACGCTTTGACTTAAAAGTAATAAACATAAGGCTAATTTTTTCATTTGGTTTCCTTTTGCCGCAAATCCATCAAAACCTCCAAGAAATTAAAATTTCAAAATCAACTTACTGGACATCAACAAGCAACCGTTTATCAAACAAAGCCAAAGCAGTTTCTAATTGTTCAATTCGGCTTTTGTGACGCAACGACAACAAACGCTCCACCACATTTGGCGCGATATTGAGTTTGCGTGCTAAATCTGTTTTGCGAAGTCCATTTGAAAGCATCGCATTATGCAACGCGACTTTTGCTGCAATTAAAACAGGCACACTAACACTGGGCAATCAGTTTTAAAAGACGCAACTGGAATAATTTGATTGTCTTTCATTAACGCATCGAAAGCCGTTTCTTAAGTCCAAGTCTTTTTTTATTTTTTTTCACGAGCGGATTAGGAATTTCTTTTGCACCATGAAAAGGGACGATACTTCGTTTTCCGTTTAATTCTGCGTGCAAATGACTACCTTTTCCAGCACTAAAAGAACGCCTTGTCTAGCCAGCGTTTGAATTCGCTGTATTTCATTGGTTAATACCGAACCAACGCACTGCCCCAAGTAAATCCAGCTCCGAATGCTTCAAGCAATACGGTTTGTCCACGTTGAATTCGCCCGTCACGCACCGCTTCATTGAATGCGAGCAAAACTGACGCTGACGACGTATTGCCTTGCGTTTCAAGCGTCACAACGACTTGCTCCATCGACATTTTTAATTTTTTTGCCGTCGCGGCAATAATGCGAATATTAGCTTGATGCGGCACGAGCCAATCAATTTCCGATTTATCCATATCGTGTGCTTCAAGCGTTTCATCAACAATTCGTCCAAGCGTATTCACAGCAACTTTAAATACTTCATTGCCACGCATTGAAATGTAGCCAGCTGTTTCAATATCACCTTTCGCCTGTGGATTGGGACAATTTAACAAATCTTCATATTGACCATCAGAATGAATATGCGTCGATAAC
>JAQTXN010000237.1 GCA_028688755.1 Methylococcales bacterium
GTCACGCTTATCCCATAAATCGACTTGTTTCAAACACGTTTCTACACGCTGCAAGGCAATTTGTTTTGGAATGCCATAATAACCAGCTTGATTTAAAACAATACTTTTTGCAGTATCGAACTGATTAAAATTGATTTCTTGCGGTACAAGTCCTAAGCAACTTTTGGCTAAATCTCGTTGTGTTTTCAAATCATAATCAAAAATTTTGACTGTGCCGCTCGTTGCGTTTACCAATGAACTGATAATACCGATGGCTGTTGACTTTCCTGCGCCATTTGCGCCAAGCAATGCGAAAAAATCGCCCTGTTTAACTTCTAAATCGATGCCTTTTAAAGCTTCGAAGCCGTTTTGGTAAGTTTTACGAAGATTATTTATTGAGAGTGCGTTCATGCGCGTAGTTTAGCAGTTTTTTTCTGGGAAATTTGACGAAAAAAAACCGCGCTAGAAACTAGCGCGGTTATTTTTACTTCATGAAATAAAAAAATTTCGATGAAGTTATTTGCTTTGAATATAAGCGAATAAAGCGTCAACGGCTTGATCTTCACCGTAGCCAGCTTTTTTAACAGGACCCACTTCCATGATAGCCGCGATAGCTTTTGGCATACCACCTTTGCCATCTTTTAACGTTTGTTCAAAGCTAGCGCGTGTTAATTTACCAGATTTTACTAAATCAAATAATTGTGGGTTTGACGCGATGTCGTGGCAAGTACCGCAACCGCGACCGAAAGCACGTTCATAAATTTTTGCACCGATTTCTGTTTTTTCATCAGCGAACGCTGCGCCACTTAAACCGATTACAGCAACAGTTGATAAAGCTAAAACTAATTTTCTCATAATGACCTCTCAAAGTTTAAAAAAAGCTGTTCTTCTTGTTATTCAATGGATTTGAACGGGCAAAGGATAAGGATTTTAAGGCGAAAATTCAATGATTTTGTTCAATTTTATAACGTTGCAAAGTTAAAAATGATTTTTAGGATATTGTGTATCTGTTGCATTATTCTTTTTACGAATTACATTGCAAGACATGGCAGAACACTATAAAAACGCTCAAAGTCAGTGATAATTAAAGAAGGTTTTACAATGAAAATATCAAAAATGGTATGAAAATTAGCGTGAAGATTTCTTTATGAATACAAAAAAAATTACTGTTATTTTGGTGGATGACCACGCAGTGGTTCGTGCAGGCTTTCGTTTATTACTTGCAACGGAAGACACTATCGAAGTCATAGCCGAAGCTGAACGAGGTGAACAAGTATTGCAACTTTACGCAGATTTAAAACCCGATGTCATTGTGATGGATTTGTCGATGGCGGGAATCGGTGGTTTGGAAGCTACGCGCCGTGTTGTTTTACGCGAGCCGACTGCAAAAATTATTGTGTTTAGTGTGCATCATGAGAAAGTCTACATTAGTCGTGCAATGAATGCAGGCGCGAAAGGTTATATTTGCAAACACGCGCATCCTGACGTATTGATTAACGCGATTAAAAAAGTTGCAAATGGTGAAATTTATATTGAACCGAATTTAATTGATAACATTGAAGAAATTAGCGATTCGACAAATTATCAAGTGCTTGTAGATTCATTTTCTCCGCGTGAATTTGACGTGTTTTTATTATTGGCAAAAGGGCAAACCGCACACGATATTTCTGAAAATTTGTGTTTAGGCTATAAAACCGTCGCGAACTACGGCACCAACATTCGCAATAAATTGAATGTGAATTCGAGTGCAGAACTCGCACATATCGCGTTATCATTAAATTTAATGCCTCAAGTTTAGGAAAAAATCCTATAGGTTTTTTATTCGAGCAACTTTAAAATGGAGTCTTTAAAAGCGATGCCTTAGCATTCTCTTTTGAAGGATGAGTTTTCTTGGTTCTCCCATTTACTTGCCACGCGATTGTAAAAATCTCGTGGTTTTTTTTGGAAATTTTTTGTTTGATTGTGACAAGAAAAGCTACAACATAGAGCTTAGTTCATACCTACGTCAGGCTTCGATTTTATAACCAACACCATAAACTGATTGAATAATCTCTTTTTCGCCTGCGATTTTTTGCAATTTATGGCGTAAGTTTTTAACGTGTGTATCCACCGTTCTGTCAGAAATGTCACGTTCATCTTCATGCAAAATATCAAGCAAAATTGCGCGTGAATAAACATTGCCACATTTATCAAGTAACGCGGCTAAAATCCGAAATTCACTTTGTGTTAAATCCAGCAAAACGCCGCCGTAATAAGCGTGCAATTTTTCTTTATCTAAACTAAAACCTGCAATTACAGGTAATTCAACAGAAAAATTTTGCAAGCGACGAAAAATGGCTTTAATTCGCGCCACAACTTCTTTTGCGCTGTAGGGTTTACAAATATAATCATCAGCACCGATTTCTAAGCCTTTCAAACGGTCAGTTTCAGCAATTCGTGCAGTAATTAAAAATAGCGGTACGGTTGAAAATTCCCGAATTTCTTTACACAAACTAATTCCATCACGATGCGGCAACATAACATCCATTAAAATTAAATCAGGCGAATGTTGTTTCACCCATTCCACTACGTTCAAACCGTTATCTAGCCAGTGGCTTTCAAAGCCTTCATGAGTTAAATAA
>JAQTXN010000090.1 GCA_028688755.1 Methylococcales bacterium
TTTCAGCCGCTGCGCCATCTTGCGTGGTTTCGACTGCAACGCTCGCAGTTTTCACGTCGGCAATCGGCGTGCTGATTTCGTTGGTTTGAGCTACTCCACTCGAACCGTCTTTGATGCCAGAAATAATGACATCTGTGCCTTTGAGCGAACTGATGTCTTCAACTTTGAGTAGTCCGATGTTTTTATTAGCTAACTTATTGATAAAACTAATTTTATATATTTGATTTGTGCCAGTTTTTTGTGTGACTTCGACGCTTACATTGCCAGCACCGATGCCTGTTAATCCTTCTAACGCGCCTTTAATTTCGGTGATATTTGTCGTAAATGAGCTTTCGGCAATGCGAATTGGCACGGTTTTTTGTCCGTCCAACGACAACGTAAATGTGCCGCTACCCGCAACCAGCGAGCCATTTGTGTTGCGTCCCGTTGCTTGATAGCGAATTTCTTGCTGCTCATTTGTCGCCGCCGTCGCGGTGCCAGTTTCAAAGGTTGTAATGGTGAGATTTTTCGGATTTGCGCTCAAGGCTCCCACATTTTTACGCTCTAATTTTCCTGAAAATTCAATGAGATAGCGTTGGCGGTTGATGGAGAAATCTTTCGCCACACTCACAATCACATTGCCTGCGCCGATATTGGCAAGCGTTTCGAGCGCGGTTTGGATATTTTGGGCATTTTTCGCGCTGTCCGAACCTGCAAACGCAATATCGGCAGTCGTTTTGCCCTCAAAAGTGAGCGTAAAACTGCCCTTTCCTGCTTGCAAGCCATTGAAAGTTAAGACTTGTTTTTCGTTTACATCTGCGCCATTTTGCGTTGTCTCAACGTGCGTTTCGCCTGCTTTTTGCTCTGAAACATCAACGCTAATTTCGGGCGCAATCGTTTTTATTTCAACATTTTCAATAGCTTGTCCCGCTAATTCGCCGATAAACTCGATGTTGAAACCTGCTGTTTTTGTGCCGCTAACTTTGACATTTCCTTGCCCGATGCCTGCAAAATTTTCCAACGCCAGTTTGACGTTTGTGCTGAAAAATTTATCGTCCAAATTAACTTTAGCCATTTGATTTTTATAACTAAATTCGATTTCACCTGCGGAATCTGTTACGTCGAGTTTTAAAATCGTATTCGTTTTTTCGCTGACAATTTTTTGCCCTGTCGCGCTCACCGTCACGTCGGAATCTTTGCCAATGCTTTGATTTACTTCAACAAATAAATTATTTGCCGCGACGGTCAAACCTTCAACGCCAACAAAACTTGCTGCACCAGCGTTCGTTTTGAGAGACAACCAGCGACGTTGCACGTCTTTTTGGTCGGTCAAAAGTGCGAGCGCGAAGTCGATATTTTTGACTTCAAGCCCCATTTTCGCGTCGCTATTTCCGTTCAACCCCGCGAAAGCACTGACGTTGTGACCGCCGACGGTAAGCAAATCGGTGGTGACTTTGGATTGGTCGGAAAGCGTGACTTCTTGGGTCGATTTTTCGAACGCAAATTCGCCGCTGACTTGGAAAAAGTCCATCACGTTGATGTCGAGCTGACCAACAGCTTGAATTAACGCCCCTTTTGAACCGTCCATATCTAACGTAACGCTAGTATTTTCAAAGCCTGTAGCGATTTCAAACGGCTGAGCGGCGTAATCGACTACGATGCCTTTTTCGTCAGCTTGGTTGTAATTGATGGCGAGTTTTTTTGCCGAAACAGCAAATCCATCGATGCCGACAAAACCGACTTTTTCGGCAGTCGCTTGCAAGCTAACCCATTGATGTGAATTATTTTTTTGTTCAGAAAGTAACGCCAAGCCAAAATTCACACTTGCAAGTTCAAAACCCATTTTGGCATCGGAATTTCCGTTCAAACCCGCGAAGGCATTGACTTTTGCGCCGCCGAAGGTAATTGCGTCAGTTTGGACTTTGGAATTGTCAGAAAGCGTGACTTCGCGGGTCGATTTTTCGAATGCAAAACTGCCTGAAACGCTGAAAAAATTAGCTAAATTCAAGTCGAATTCGCCTGTTGCGCGGGTTAATTTTCCCAATTTTCCATCAAGGTCGAGCGTAACTTCGCTGTTTGAACCCGTGGCAATTTTTAAATTTTGTTTTGCAAAATCAACAACTAAGCCTTCTGAATCGGCGGTATTGATCGCTAAATTTAAAGTTTTTCCTGCAATCGAAACGTCATCTACGCCAACGAACGCGACACTTTTCGCGTTTGCTTGCAACGCTGTCCAATGTCGCGCGGCATTTTGACTATCGCTCAATAATGCCAGCCCAAAATCCACGTCATTTAGCACAAAACCGAGTGGATTCTCGCTGTCGCCGTTCAGCCCTGCAAACGCGCTAACCCCAGTTGCGCCGAGTTTTAGCGCGTTTGCGTCAACGGTTTTTCCGTCGGAAAGCGTGAGTTTTTCGGTCGATTTTTCGAAACCAAATTTGCCATGTACCGCGAAGAAATTCACAACATTGATGCTCAATTCGCCCGCGGCACGAATGATTTCGCCTTTTGAACCGTCAAAATCGAACGAAATATCGCCGATTTGCAAGGCTTTCTCTTTGAAATCTAAGACTGTTTTTGTTGCTGCATCTTGTAAATTTATTTCAACTACAATCGTTTTGGCAGCAATTGTCAGGTTTGAATCGCCGACAAACTGAACGGCAGAGGAATTTGCTTTTAAAGCTGTCCAACTACGCGCCGCTATGCCTACTTTTTCTGAAAATAAGGCTAAAGAAAAATCCGTATTGCTTAATTTCAATCCTAATGCTGAAGCTGCATCGCCATTTATCCCAGAAAACGCATTCACTTCGGTCGCGCTAACCGTTAAAGCCTCGACAGCAACCGATTTGCCATCTGAAAGTTTGACGGTAGACGCATTTTTGTAAAACGTAAAATCACCACTCGCCTGAAACATTTGAGCAACATTTACGTTTGCTTTACTAACTTTCACTTCTTGCAACGTTTTTGAGGCGGGCAAATCAATAAATTGATAATTGGATAATTTCTTACCCGTGAAAGCTAAACCTGTTTGATTCCAACGAATACTTGCGGTGTCAGCCGATAAAACAATCGAATCGCCTAGTTTTGACGCTAATTTCCCCGTCGCTTCTAAGGCACTTCCGCTATCAGTGATAACTAAACCTAGCGAACCATTTTCAATGCCAATACTTGCCGTTGACGTGCTAAAACCTGCTTTGATATTCGAGCCTGAAACTTCGATTTGATTGGCATTTTTTGAAAATCCAAAATTTCCCGACACATTAAATTCGCTGATTTTTAATGACGCATTGCCACCTATCTTTAATCGCTCACCGAGTTTGCCATCGTCATTAAATTTGGCTAATTCGCCGTTAGAATCTTTTACCGTAATGGGCGTGGTAGCTAGATTTAAAACGGTTTGATTAGCTTTTTGATTTTTATCAATGCCTAAGCCTTCGCTAAAATCAATCGTAAAATCACTTGCCGACACCGTGAAATCTGGCAACGCATTAAATGACAATCCGCCCATTGTGCCTTTTGCCATGACCCAACTTCGCTCATCGGCATTATCAACAGGATTGATAAACGCTAGCCCTAAATCAACATCGCTAAACAATAAACCTTTCGCACTGCTCGTAAATTCGCTGCCATTTACGCCAAGAAAACCCTGTGTATTTCGTGCTGAAAAAATCCATGTTTCTGCGGCAACTTTGCTATTGTCGTTTAACGTGTAGTTCGTATTGGTATTTTGCAAACCAAATGAAAAATGCCCCGCTAAATTTACGCTATCGTTTAAATTAACCTCACCATCTAATTCAACGGTTCTAGCGGCTTTTGAAAAATAATCGTAATTAAACAGTTCGCCGAGCGCATCATTTTGGGTAATTTGATTACTAATAATTGAAAAACCATCTCCAGCAACAAATTCTTTCACCACTAATTGCAAACTGGTTGGCGTTTGCACTAAGTCAAAATAATAATCGCTGTTAAAACCGTATAACCCTTTCGCCCCCTCAAAACTACCTTGAACCGAGCCAAATTTTAAAATGTCGAAAGTGTCACCAATTTGAGGTTGAAAACCATCTAATAATGAAACAGAAAGCAATCCGCCTAAATTGGCTTTACCTGAAATGTTTAACTGGTCATACGCTGTGCCTGCACTCGTACCACCAAGTTGAATTTCGAGTAATCCTGTTGTGTCTTGGGTGAAATTTTGAAACGTTTGAATCCCTGGCGAATGACCAGGTGAAACGATGCCTTTGTTGATGACATTTAAATCCAGCGAGCCATTGCCGCCCAAAATTTCATTGTTTGAAATGACTAAATCAGAACTTAATGCAGAGCGATTTTTGGCAATTGCTTCGATGTCTAACGTGAGTTTGTTAGTGGGAATAGTTTGTCGCAACGCCACATTTTCAAGCGAGGTTTGCTTGGCTTGCGTGCTTAACGATTGATTTTCAAATAAATTGATGGTTTGTTTTTGTGGATTGGTATCAGGAATAAAACCACCGTCGGCAAGCATTCCCGCAATGGGGTCAGCGGAAAGCAAAATACGCGGTTCAAGATTTTCAACTTTGAACAACTCTTTTCTCGTCGCTCTTAAAATCTTTGGCTTTTTCATGACACAATCCAATTTTTATTTTTTTGACACAAATTAGGCGCGATAAAAACTCGCGCCTCAAACACAGTATTTTTTAATGAAGTTTTTTGTTCATCGTTTCGATGTCTGCAAATTGATCAAAATCTGCATCCGAACTGATACCTTTATGCTGCTCATCGAGTTTCAACAAACGTTCAATTTGCGCGAGTGACACTAAATGCGCGTAAATCGGGGGCAAGAAGTTCTTTTCACGAATCGTCAAGAATTTTTCGTTTGAAAAACCGTTTAAACGTTCTTCGTTAATCACATAACAGCCTGTAATGTCTTTGATTTCATTACCTTGACGAACTTTCATGTTTAATGGCGTGAACAAATTTTGTTCGCCTAAAAAATGGCAAAATTCTTGGGTGAAACGCTCCATTTGTTGCAATTCGCTCAGGTATTGTTTAACGCGCTCCATCATTTCTTCTGGTTCGCCTTTATCGTTAAATAACGCTAACCCTTCGCTGTCGCTGATTAAATCGCTATCGTTGTCTAAACAAACGGTATAACGTTCACCTTTTTCATCAACACGCGCTAACGCAAACGGATAACGACGAATAATGGCTGGAATATAAGACGCATCCCATTTCCCTTCTTTGACAAACAAATTCGTGCCTGTTTCCAAACCAAGTAACACGACAGGGCGAAATTCATCACGTTCTTTGTCTTCTAAAAACACGATGGGGTAAGTTGACGAAGCACGCGAAAATTCATGCACCATAATGGAAGCTAAATTGAAATTTTTCGCAAAATCAAAACTGGTAATTGGTTTGATTTTTTTGTTGCGGTGCGCGTCTAAAGTAATGGGAACGATATTTTGAAACATGGTTTTTCTCCTTATTTTTAACTGAAAAATTAACAGCAATTTGATACTAAAAGTGTAGCAAATGTACTGGGATAATTTACTCACAATTGCTCACATTTTGCAGCATTTGTTTGTGAAAAAATGCCGCTTCGCGTTTAATGTTTCGATGATAATTTTTATGGATTTAAAAACATTTGATTAGAACTTTTTTGATTTTGAGCTTGTTGATAACGTCCTTTGCCTCGATGGGCAATGACGACATGTTGCCACGTTTTACGCGTTTTGAAGTAGTTACAGATGAAAGTGGAACACTTGAATTTTCGTCAGTGCTAGAGCAAAAAAAATGGCAATCCATTTCAGGCAAAATTTTTACAGGTGGTTATTCACACGCGACGCATTGGTTAAAATTAACGTTGACTGCGCCAGCAAATGAATCATTACTTTTAACCGTTATTCTAACGATGCTAGATGACGTGCGGTTATATGCCCCGACTGAATTAGTTGATGAAAATGCTCGCATCGCACCCACACTTACAAAAGTTTCAAATTGGCACGTTTGGCAACAAGGTGATTTGTTTCCGTTTAATCAACGTGAAAAAAATTGGCGTGGTTTTAGTTTTGCGCTACGAGCGCATGATAAAGAACCACATACCGTCTATTTGCGTGTGAAATCAACAAGCGCACATTTAATTTACCCGCAACTTTGGCAAACTCAGCAATTTATCGACTATCAAAAAAACGAAATGCTGTTATTCGGTTTTGTTCTTGGCACAATGGTCGTGTTTTTATTGCTTGCATTGGTGCTGTATCGTGTAACGAAAAAAAGTTTGCAAAAGTATTATCTTGCCTTGATGGTACTGACAACGTGTCATTTGTTGGTCATAAATGGTTTTATTGCACAATGGTTTTTGACCGATTATCCAGCCGTCGCATCAAATTTAGTGGGCGTTATTGTCGGGTTGCTACAAATCCCCGCCTTCGGATTTCATCGAGAATTTTTGTTTGGAAAATTGAAACATTTATTTATCTATCGCGTGCAAAGCCTCATCATGTCGCTAGGCTTGATAACAGCAATTTTCTCCGCTTTTGGTAAATACGAAGTTGTCGCAGGCGGGTTTAATTTTCTTGTTTCCGCATCCATTTTTCTCGTTTTACTCATCATTCTCTTTATGCGATACAAAAGAAAATTATCGAATCAAATTTGTCTCATTTATTGCATTTTATTACCTGCGAATTTGATAACTTTATTTGTTTTATTAGGCTTTGGAACGACTGCACCTTGGCTGAGTATTTATGGCTCGCAAATTGGCTCACTCATGAATTTAAGCATTTTGGTCGTCATTACGCTCAATCATACTTATGAATCCATTAACGATAATCAACGCGCGATTTCACAGGCGCAACTCGATAGCAAAGCCGCGCAATCTCAACGTTATTGGATGGCAATGCTCACTCATGAAATTAAAACCCCGCTTTCTGTGATTAACGCGAGTTGTCAAAGTATGGAATTGCTAAAAATTGAACCAGCCATTCAAACACGCTTACACAAAATTAAACGTAACGTGATGCGAATTGATAACTTGGTGAAACATTTTTTAGGTAATGACGAAGTGCCTGCAAGATTACAGCATTTACAACGAACCAAAATCGACATCCAGAAATGGTTACTCGCGCAATTAAATTTATTTGACGAAGTCGCTCAAAAACGTTGGCATGTTAACGCAAACGCCCCTTTTTTTGTCTTTGTTGATTCCACTTTGCTTGCGATTGCACTTAATAATTTACTTACCAACGCTCTCAAATACAGTATGCAAAATACCGTCATTGAAATCGGCATAACACAACATACACATCAACACCAAAACGGGGTTTTACTTTTTGTCAAAGATTACGGAATTCCAATTACTGACGAAAAACGCCAGCATTTGTTTGTACGTTTTCAATTAAACGAATATCAAGGAAATGGCGTGGGGTTGTGGGCGTGTCAAGAAATTGCCCGCGCTCATGGTGGCGATGTTTGGCTTGACGATTCAAGAACCGATGGCAACACATTTAACATTTGGTTGCCAATGAAAAATGAGGAATTTAATGTTTAATTATCGTATTGCTTTAGTTGAAGATGATGTGGATTTAGCGGAAGAAATTTGTTTTCAATTGCAACATCATGGCATGAACGTGTCATCATTCGAAAACGGTAAAAAATTTGAAAGTTGGCTTAAAAAAAATCAATGTGATTTAGTTTTATTGGATTTAAATTTACCCGATGGTGACGGGTTAATGATTGCAAAAAACTTGTCACACCGCTCTGATTTACGAATTGTTATCTTGACAGCTCGAGTCATGACAGTAGATAGAATTGCAGGTTTTGAGGCTGGAGCGGATGCGTATTTACAAAAACCTGTTGATTTAGGCGAGTTGATTGCAGTCATAAAGCGTCTTCTACAACGTTTGCCAACACCAATGCAAAAATGGCAATTAAAAACCGAAATGACTCAAATAGTCTCGCCAAATGGTGAGGTGATTAAATTAACCAGCAATGAAAATCGTTTTTTACAATTATTAAAAAATGCACCTGAGCAATTTTTAACACGCAATGAACTTGAAAATGGGTTATGGGGATTAAGTGATTTACACACCACACGTCGCCTTGAAGTCCTAATTAGTCGATTACGACAAAAACTCGATTATAGATTGATTCAAACTAATTGGGGCGGTGGTTACAGTCTAAACGCATCGTTGGACTAAGATGCGTCTATAAAATAGCAATGTTTTATCAATCTATATCACGAAGCAAAGCGAGCATATCATCGACCGACATTTTGCCACTAAGTTCACCGCCTTCGAGCAGGCTATTGGCTAAATCACGTTTTTGATGATGCAACGCCACAATTTTGTCTTCAATCGTATCTTTTGCGACTAAACGATAAACCGTCACTGGGCGTTTTTGTCCCATTCGATGTGCGCGATCTGAAGCCTGATCTTCAACAGCTGGATTCCACCACGGATCCATGTGAATCACATAATCGGCAGCCGTCAAATTCAAGCCCGTGCCGCCTGCTTTTAAACTAATCAAAAACAAATCGCCTTCGCCAGCTTGAAACGCATTCATTCCTTTTTTACGTTGCGTAATCGGCGTTGAACCATCCAGATAATGATAAGAAATGCCCTTTTTATCGAGCAATTCCCGAATCAACGTCAAATGACCAACAAATTGGCTAAACACTAACGCTTTGTGTTTATTATCAAGAAGCTCATCAACGAGTTCTTCAAAGGCTTCGAGTTTGGAACTCATCAACGGGCTGTCTTCTAAAACCAAACGTGGATTACAACACGCTCGGCGCAATTTCATAATTTCAGCTAACACTTGTAATTGTTGATTACCGCCTTGTTTTTGCGATTCTTGCATCACTTTTAACGCATCGCGGCGCAATGCTTCATAAAACGCGCGTTCTTCGCCGCTTAATTCAATGTGCAACGTCACTTCCGTGCGGGCGGGCAACTCGGTTAATACGTCATTTTTCAAGCGACGCAACACAAATGGACGTAAGACTTTTTTCAAACGTTGTTGCGCGTTATGGTCGTGATTATTTTCAATCGGATTCGCGTAACGTTCATTAAATTTTGCAAGAGAACCCAGCAAACTTGGATTGATGAAATTAAACAAATTCCAAAGTTCACCCAAATGATTTTCAATCGGCGTGCCTGTCGTCACCATTTTAAAATCTGCTTTTAATGCCATCGCGGCTTTAGAGCGTTTCGTCGCAGTATTTTTGATAGCTTGCGCTTCATCGGCAATTAAGGTGTGCCATTGCACTTCTTGTAGACGCTCACCTTCGGTTTGCAACAAGCCATAACTGCAAATAATCAAATCAAATGCGCCTGCATTATCCAGCATGGTTTGACGATCGCCGTTGCCAAAAACCTGAACATTTAACGTCGGTGCAAAACGCATCGCTTCTTCTGCCCAATTGATACAAACCGAAGTTGGCGCAAGAATCAATGTCGCGCCATTTGGCGCACGCGATAAAATCAACGCGAGCGATTGAATCGTTTTTCCAAGTCCCATATCGTCGGCTAAACACGCGCCTGCGCCCCAATGCGCTAATCGACTCATCCAAACAAACCCTTCGTGTTGATAATCGCGCAATTCGCCTTGCAAGGTCGAAGGGACTTTGGGTTTTAAATCGGCTAATTCGTCTAATTTTTTAAGCTGTTCTTTCCACGGCTGACTGGCTTTAATTTCCATGCCATCTGTAATTTCGTCTAACGCTTGCGCCGCGAGCGCGTGAAATTGCACTTTGTCCTCAACCACTTCACCCACGCCACGCAAATCGTCTAATTTTTGGCGTAATTCTTTAGTGAGCGCGATAATTTGCCCGTCTTCGAGTTGCAAAAAACGGCTTGATGAATCCCCGAGTAAATTCATCAAACGCTGCATATCCAGCACTTGCCCGTCATCAATTTGCAAATCGCCTTCGACGCTAAACCAATTTTGATGACTACGAACGGCAAAGCGTGTTTGCGATAACCCCATTTCACGGCTGAGACGAATTTTTTTTCCTTTAGGCCATTCGAGCAAAACGAATTCGCCTAACTCTTGCAACGTTAACAAGGTTTCTAACGCTGAATCCGCATTTTCAAGCGACCATTTCAACGAAACATCAGGTTCAAGTAATGGGCAGCTTTCAAGTAATTGATGAACGTATTTTTTTTCTAATTCAAAATCGCGTGTGGTTTGTAATTGTTTGCCGTCAATTTCGGCTAAAACCGTTGTACCACCTGTTGCAGGT
>JAQTXN010000238.1 GCA_028688755.1 Methylococcales bacterium
AACTGTCAATCCACGCTTTAACTAATTTCCTATATAATAACTCATCTTTTATAGTTGTTATTTTACAACAAACAACATTTGAATTTTTGGAGTTTTCATGAATCAGGATTTAAAAACCTATTTAACCACTTGCGCGGCGCGGGTCGAAAGCGCGTTGGAGCAGCGTTTGCCAAGCGAAAATGTGTTGCCAATTCGCTTGCACGAAGCGATGCGTTATAGCGTCTTAAACGGTGGGAAACGGATGCGTCCAATGCTCACTTATGCAACAGGACAGGTTTTAGGCATTTCACCTGACGAACTCGACGCGATTGCCTGCGCGGTCGAATGTATTCACGTTTATTCGCTGATTCATGATGATTTACCTGCAATGGATGACGATGATTTGCGTCGCGGCAAACCAACGTGTCACAAAGCCTTCGACGAAGCCACCGCCATTTTAGCAGGCGACGGTTTGCAAGCCTTCGCATTTGAATTACTCGCACATGATGCAACCATTTCTGCAACCGCTGAAAAACGCCTTGAAATGATTACCGCTTTAGCCAAAGCAAGTGGTTCACAAGGCATGGTGGGCGGTCAAGCGATTGATTTAGAATCGGTCGGTAAAACCTTAACATTGCCTGAGCTTGAAAATATGCACATTCACAAAACAGGTGCATTGATTCGCGCAAGTGTAGTTCTAGCGACGCTTGCAGGCAAAAATGTTGACGCAGAAACGGCGAAAAAACTCGACAATTACGCAAAATGTATTGGCTTATCATTCCAAGTTAAAGACGATATTCTCGATGAAGAAAGTGACACTGCAACGCTCGGAAAAACGCAAGGCAAAGACAAAGATAACAACAAACCCACCTACCCTGCTCTACTCGGTTTAGCAGGCGCAAAAGAAAAAGCCCAGCTTTTACACGAAAAAGCCCTCGAAAATTTAGCTGATTTTGGCGATGAAGCCAATTTATTGCGCGAACTTTCGCTTTATATCATTCAACGTGACCACTAATTCAACCCGCCAATCGCCCCGCACTCAAGGAATTCAGCCCATCATGACGCATTCAACTTATCCGTTACTCGATAAAATCAACACGCCTACCGATATTCGCCAACTCGAAAAAGACCAACTGCCACAACTTTGCCAAGAAGTACGCGAATTTTTGACAAAATCAGTCAGCGTTTCGGGCGGGCATTTTGCGGCTGGGCTAGGCACAGTCGAGGTCACGGTTGCGTTGCATTATGTGTTTGATACCCCAAACGACAAATTGGTGTGGGATGTGGGGCATCAAGCGTATCCGCATAAAATTTTGACGGGACGCAAAGATAAAATGACCACAATTCGCGCCAAAAATGGCGTGTCGGCGTTTCCGAATCGTGATGAAAGTGAATACGATGCCTTTGGCGTGGGGCATTCGAGTACCTCGATTAGTGCGGCGTTGGGTATGGCGATTGCGGCGAATTTGAAAGGTGATAACCGTCAAATGGTTGCCATTATTGGCGATGGCAGTATCACGGGCGGCATGGCGTATGAAGCGATGAATCATGCAGGTGCGTTGGATGCGAATTTGCTGGTGATTTTGAACGATAACGACATGTCAATTTCGCCACCTGTTGGCGCGATGAGTAATTATTTGACCAAAATTTTGTCGAGCCGTTTGTATTCATCGATGCGCGAAGAAAGTAAAAAAGTGTTAAGCAAAATGCCAACGATGTGGGAGCTTGCTCGTCGCACCGAAGAACATATCAAAGGCATGGTTGTACCTGGAACGCTTTTTGAAGAATTGGGGTTTAACTACATTGGCCCAATTGATGGACACGATATTGAGATGCTCGTTTCAACACTTGAAAATTTGAAACACATTTCAGGTCCGCGCTTTTTACATATCGTGACTAAAAAAGGGAAAGGTTATCCACCTGCTGAAAAAGACCCATTGGCTTATCACGGCGTACCTGCGTTTGACCATACGCTTGACCATTTGCCAAAACCAAAACCTTCTCACCCAACGTATACAGAAGTGTTTGGCGATTGGCTTTGCGATATGGCGGCACAAGATTCGCGTTTATTAGGCATTACCCCTGCGATGCGCGAAGGTTCTGGTTTGGTGAAATTTTCAGAGCAATTCCCCAATCGTTATTTTGATGTAGCAATTGCCGAGCAACACGCTGTAACGTTAGCGGCAGGGCAAGCGTGCGAAGGTGCAAAACCTGTGGTCGCGATTTATTCGACCTTTTTACAACGTGGTTACGACCAGTTAGTTCATGACGTAGCATTACAAAATTTAGATGTTTTATTTGCGCTTGACCGTGCTGGTTTAGTTGGCCCTGATGGCCCAACACATGCAGGCAGTTTTGATTACAGTTATTTGCGCTGCATTCCCAATATCGTGATTATGGCTCCCGCGGATGAAAACGAATGTCGCCAAATGCTCACCACGGGCTTTTTGCATAACGGTACAGCAGCGGTGCGTTATCCACGCGGCAAAGGGGCAGGTGTCGCAATCGATAATACTTTGACGAGTTTGGAAATTGGCAAAGCAGAAATTCGTCACACAGGTTCGCGTATTGCGATTTTAGCGTGGGGG
>JAQTXN010000003.1 GCA_028688755.1 Methylococcales bacterium
AAAATTTGTCCAAGGAGAGAAAAATGTTTGATTTAAGTGAATATCTTGATCCTTATCACATTGAAACGTTGGAAACGATTGTGATGATTTTGGTTGTTTTTGGCATTTTAGGTTTAGCTCGGATGCAACGTTAAGAATTCCTTGTCACTTGCCTGTCATCTTTTGGCGGCAGGCAAAATGGTAGCATGGCGTTTTAAGATTTTTAGACTGACAGGTAAGCCAAAATGAAAGAATTATTATTACTTCGACATGCAAAATCGGATCGCAAAGCGGATGTAAGTGACATTGAGCGACCACTCAAAAAACGTGGCAAACGTGATGCCCAAAATATCGGCGTATGGCTGAAAACACAACATTTAATTCCTGCTGTCATTTTAAGTTCTCCTGCGACGCGAGCCATTGAAACCGTCAAAATTATTTATGAAGAATTGCACATTGATGGTTTGGTCATTCAAGAAGATTCACGTTTATATGCAACGGGCATTGAACAATTGAAAATGGTTTTGGCGAGTTGTCCTGAAACAATACAGCGTGTTTTGTTAGTTGGACATAATCCCGAATTAGAAGAGTTGTTAACGTATTTAGTCGGTGAAAAAGCACTGCCCGATAGAGAAAAATTATTGCCGACTTCTGCGTTAGTGCATTTATCGTTTGATTGTCCGTGGGCAGATTTGCATAGCGATTGCGCTCAATTGTTATCAATTACTTACGCAAAATCGTTGTTGCAAGAATAAGCATGTCCAGCATCGGATTATTGCCTTCGCAATCACTTTCAGAAGCAGGTCAAAAGGTTCTCAAACACCATTTCCATGACTTTTTAAAACAAGAATCAGATGTACGTTTAAGCAAAGATATTGAAGCTGTGCATGATATGCGCGTTGCAACACGGCGAATGCGAGCAACATTGCGTATTTTTAAAAAAGGATTTACGCCCAGTGAGTTAAAATTTCTAACAAAAGGATTGCAGCAAACGGCTCACGTTTTAGGTGCGGTGCGAGATTTGGATGTTTTCATTGAAAAACTAACTATTTATCAACACAAATTTCCCTTAGCAGAACAGATTGGACTTGCGCCATTGTTAGAATACTGTCACCTACAACGCGATGAAGCGAGAGCAAAAATGTTGGCGTATTTGCAGAGCAGCGCGTACAAAAAGTTCAAAACCAAAACGGCTCATTTTTTAAACAAAGACATTCAAACTGATGATTCCTTTTCAATTAAACCTTTTCCGAATCAAATTCAGCACGTTGCGCCTGTGTTAATTTATGAACGTTATGAAGCCTTACGCGCTTATGAGCCTTTTTTGATGGATGCTTCTGTGGAACTTTTGCACCAACTTCGAATCGATTTTAAGTATTTTCGCTACACATTAGAAAATTTCCACGATATTTTAGGTAATGAAAGTGGCGTTGTTTTGGCAAATGTTAAAGAAATACAAAATCACTTAGGCGATTTAAATGATACAAACGTGGCATGTCAGTTTTTGAAAAACTTTTTGCATAATTGGAAGCATTATCGTAAAAGTCTCGCGACCACACGTTCTAAAAAACCGAGTGCAATCATTGATTATTTAAATGTCAAACTGGCTGAAAAAGAGCGACTTTTAAGCACTTTTCCTAGCGTGTGGCATCAATTTAATTCCACTAACTTGCGTCTAAATTTGGCGTTATCCATTTCTATTTTATGAGTCAAAAACCCAAATCTTTGATGCTGTACGGTTGGCTGTCGATTGCGGCAGCGATTTCAACGATTGCGCTGAAAACGTATGCGTATTTACTGACGGATTCCGTCGGATTGTTATCTGATGCGATGGAATCGGTTATCAATTTAGTGGCAGCAATGATTATGCTGATTGTGTTGCATATTGCCGCGCAACCGCCTGATGAAAAACATCCTTACGGTCACGAAAAAATTGAGTATTTTTCTAGCGGTGCAGAAGGTGTCATGATCTTGCTCGCCGCTTTGAGTATCGGTTATACCGCATGGGAACGTCTTTGGAATCCACAACCGTTGCAACAACTCGATATTGGGATTGCGATTTCGGTTTTAGCGTCACTGATCAATTTAGTGGTAGCGAAAATTCTGATTCACGTCGGCAGAAAAAAACGCTCGATTACGCTTGAATCTGATGGCAAACATTTGATGACGGACGTGTGGACAACAGCGGGTATTTTGCTCGGCATTGGTGCAATTATGCTGGCGAATTCGTTTGAACAAAGCATCAATTTTGCGCGAGAAATGGGCTTCAGATGGGAAATTTTAGATCCTATCATCGCGTTGTTTGTGGCGTTAAATATCGTTTGGGCAGGTCTGCATTTAATTCAACGCACCATTTCGGGATTGATGGATGCAGCGTTACCTGAAAATGAACAAAGTGAAATTATTGCTGTGTTAGAAGAATTTGTGACGTTGCACGGCATTGCGTATCACGCTTTTCGAACGCGCTATTCAGGCGCGAGGCGTTTTATGTCTGTGCATATTTTGGTGGCTGGAAATTTAACGGTTCAACAAGGACATGATTTAGTGGAATTGATTGAACAGCGCATTGAAGCGATTTTTAATAACATCGACATTGACACCCATCTTGAACCTATTGAAGACCCCGTGTCGTGGGAACATTTGCACGCGCACGTTTGACTACTTTTGTTTAATAAGATTTTGCGTCACAATGCGACTTTATTTATTCCCATTTTGGAGCTAAAAAATCATGGATTATCCCGAAAAAACCTGTTCCATCGAACGTCTTGTCACGCACGAAAAATTAGTTGCCGCAACGCTTGCAGGTCGAAAAACACAACAACGTCGTAACGGTGTTTATGGTTATCCGAATGAAACCTTTGAACTTGAAGGTAAAACGTTTGTTGTCACGGAGTTATATCAACAAAAATTAGGTGATATGACTGACGCGGATGCACAAGCGGAAGGTTATCCAAGTTTAGAAATGTATCGTGATTTGATTTTACGAATGCACGGCGGCATGGAATGGAATGATGAAGCTAGCGCGTGGGTTCACTGTTTTAAAGCGCAAGAATAGAGAAATTAACTGTTATGTCAGATTTGCACCCTTTTTTTCATAATGATTTCGAAGACGACACGCTAGTCTTAAATGCACCACCACAATTAAAAAAACCATCGCTTTATCGTGTAATTTTGCTCAATGATGATTTCACGCCGATGGATTTTGTGATTGATATTTTGGTCAATTTTTTTGCGATGTCCGAAGAGCAAGCTACGGCGATTATGTTGCAAGTTCACACGCGCGGGATGGGAATTTGTGGCACTTATTCAAAAGATGTTGCTGAAACCAAAGTGTATATCGTGAATTCGTTTGCCATTGAAAATGATCATCCGTTGAAATGTGTCATGGAAGAAATTTAACGTTTCTGCCATAAAAAAAGCCCCGATTTGCTCAATGCAAGTCGGGGCTTTTTTGTGTGCGACGATTTGTCGCATCGTGATTTTGAGATGAATGCCGATAATGTAAGGCGTTATTAAACACATCAATCAGGGATTTTTATGTCAAATATATCAACTGATAAAGCCGTTATATCTACGGATAAATCAATTCACGCTTATTCAACGACTCAAAAAATGATTGCTAAGGGTAATTCCAACTCGTCGAGCTTCGAAAGTATTTTGAATCAGCAGGTAAATAATTCATCTCCACCATCTTCTGTAAATCATCCAAAAATCGCAAGTACGGGCGTTTCTGATGATATGCCAAAAGAATACCGTGACCGAAAATTAGCTGAAATGGAATATAACATCGATCATGGTCACATAGAGGATATGGAATGGACAGAGAAGGGCTATATTCCTAAATTTCGTTTGTTATTTTCACCTGAATACTACGCTGTAAGAGACAGACTCGCAGCTTATTATCAAACACCTGAAGGGCAAAAATCATCGTTAATGTTTAGTAATCCCGCTGTTAAAGCAATCGTGCAAGACAAAGAAGGTAACATTATTGCTAAATTCTATGTAGACGATATGACAGGCGTTGACCCGCAAAAGATAACAAATACCGCGTGGGCTGGCGGAGAGGGCAGTTTATCTACTGATGAATCGATTAGCCAACTAGAAAAACGCGCTGATTTGACTGTCGTCAAATATGGCAATTCAAGTAAAGTGACAGATTTAGATTTGTTGAAATACGAGGTCAATCATGCAAATGAGCAAATTAAACAAAATCCTGAATTTCGAAAAACGTACAATGAAATGGCAAAAGCCATGCACCCCGAAATGACGCAAGATGTTGGCGATGTTTTAGCATTTCAAGAAAAAATTTTGGCCGCTTGAAAATCTAAAATGAAAAGCCCCGATTTGCTCAAGGCAAGTCGGGGCTTTTTATTGTCAATTCAAAAAAACCAAACTTAAAAATCTTTCGGTTCTTTCGCTCTACGAGATGTGGAACTTAAACGTTTTTTACTTTTATCCGTTTTAGGTTTGCTATCGTCGAATTTCAAGGTTTTGCGACCTTCTGATTTGGGTTCATATTTCGCGCTACTGCCCGAGCTTTCGCCGACTTTTGAAATGTTCAATGCTTGCCCAACAACGCGCACTTTGCGTAATTCGTTTAACAATTCTTTTGGCATTCCAGCAGGCAATTCAACGGTGCTGTAATCGTCTTCAATGCGAATTCGCGCAATGTGATCGCCGTCGATACCTGTTTCATTGGCAATGGCACCCACGATATTGCCAGGTTTTACGCCGTGTGCGTGACCAACTTCAATGCGGAAAGTTTCCATTTCGACGTTGCTTGAAAATTCACGTTTTGGACGGCGTTCGCCACGTTCACTTGATTCACGTCTTGGGCGTTCATTTCGCTCACCGCGCCCGCGTGAATCGTCACGATCACGACGTGGTGGACGCTCATCACGTTCACGGTCTCGTTCTGATACTTTTTTAGGCGGAGCCATCAATAATGGTTCGTCGCCTTGTACTAATTTTGCTAACGCTGCGCCAATCTCTAATGCTGTCACATCATGTTCAATTTCGTATTGTTGAATCAGTTGCGAGAAGAAACTGAGTTCTGCTGACGCAAGCGTATCAGTGATGTTTTGTTTGAAACGTGCGATACGTTTGTTATTGATGATTTCAGTTGAAGGCAAGCCCATTTCTTCAACTTTTTGTTTGGTTGCACGTTCGATATTGATGAGCAATTTACGTTCGCGTGGCGCGATAAACAAAATCGCATCGCCTGTGCGACCAGCACGACCTGTACGACCAATACGATGCACATACGATTCGGTATCGTAAGGAATATCGTAATTCACAACGTGGGTAATTCTGTCTACGTCTAAACCACGCGCTGCCACGTCTGTAGCAATCAGAATATCGAGTTTGCCATTTTTCAAATGGTTAATCGCGCGTTCACGCAAATTTTGCGACATATCGCCGTTAATTGCGGCGGCAGAATAACCACGCGCTTCTAATTTTTCAGCGAGTTCAATGGTCGCGGTTTTCGTACGCACGAAAATAATCATGCCGTCGAATGTTTCGGCTTCCAAAATTCGCGTCAAAGCATCAAGTTTGTGAACGCCGCTAACGAGCCAATAACGTTGACGGATATTTTCCGCTGACGCATTGGTGACTTTAATCGTAACGTGTTCAGGTTTGTTGAGATATTTATCGGTCATGCGACGAATAACGCTCGGCATCGTCGCCGAGAACAACGCAATCTGACGATTATCAGGCGTTTGTTCCAAAATCCATTCTACGTCGTCAATAAAGCCCATGCGTAACATTTCGTCGGCTTCGTCGAGAACCAAAAATTTCAAGTTAGCAAGCGATAAAGTGCCTTTTCGCATGTGATCCATTACGCGACCAGGTGTACCAACAACAACATGTGCGCCACGTTTTAAAGCACGCAATTGCGAGGTGTAATCTTGTCCGCCGTAAATCGGTAAAACATGAAAATCTTTTAAATGTGATGAATAACGTTGAAAGGCTTCAGCAACTTGAATAGCAAGCTCGCGCGTTGGAGCTAAAACTAAAACTTGTGGGTCGCGTTGTTTTAAATCGATGCGTGACAAAATAGGCAATGCGAACGCGGCAGTTTTTCCCGTGCCTGTTTGCGCCTGACCTAAAACGTCTTTGCCTTCGAGAATGAATGGGATGGTTTGTGCTTGAATGGGCGACGGCGTTTCGTAGCCAACTTCTTTTAATGATTTAAGGATAGGTTCAATAATTCCTAAGTCACGAAATGACAAGGGAGTTGTTTCTTCTGACATGTTTTACCTGTGTAGAATTTTAGATGCGCTGGATGCGCGGGGAGGGTATTTGTTTTGATGTTTGAATTATAACGTATTTACGCGTAGTTCTGCTAACGGATGTTTCATAAATTATGATTACGCAATGCAAGGGTAGTAAATTTAGAACCAGCCCTTGCAAGATAAGGTTTAAGTGTGACTTATTTAGAGCTGTAGCGAAACACTAACCACATAAAAAACTGCGTGCCTAAAATTAAATTTGCCATCAGTAAATGAATGGGTTGCGCGACAGGTGGCATTCCTAATCGGTCTAAACTCACGCCCGCTAAAATCGCTGTTACAATCAATGCAAAAAGCAAAAAGCCTGCTTTTACAATCGGATGAGTTCGCGCCACATGTTGCCAAAGTCGCCAAACCAGCCACGCATTGGTAAATAAAATTAGTGATGAAAATGAACGATGTACATAAAAAATAACGGGAAAATCCTCGCGCCAAAATTGCCGTTCAAGCACCAAATCGTGTGAAATAAAATCGACTGCCTCGCGCACTTGTGTTCCCATTGTGATTTGCACAAGGCTCATAATCAAAACGGCATTTAAAACCGTCGGTAATTTTGTAGGCAAAACGCTTAAATCAATCGACGCAAAAGTGTCTCGTTGCGAGCGCGTTATTGTGTAAATCAACAGTGCGACAATCAGCAAGGCAACCACCATGTGAATGGTAATTTTGAGCGGATTTAAATTACTGGAAACAACGGTTGAACCTAACCATCCTTGAAATCCCACCAATAAAAATGCGGTGACGGCTAAATAAAAAACAGGTTTATCCGTTTTTAAATAAATGCGCGATGACCACGCCGTTAAAAAAATCAAAAAGCCAATCGTCACGCCAACTAAACGATTTGTGTATTCAGTCCACGTTTTAACGGGATTGAACTGCGTATTCTCATAACCACGTTGCGCGTAAATTTCGTGATAATTCGCGGGTAATTGCGCCTCAGAAGTCGGCGGAATCCATTGACCAAAACAGGTTGGCCAATCAGGGCAACCCATTCCCGCGCCTGATGCACGCACAATTCCTCCTGCTAGAATTACAATGTACACAGCACAAATTGTGAGCATTCCTAATCGACGAAAACGTTTTGCAGCGGCTTCATTCATGATTTATTTCCTCCAACAATTTTTAAAACATCTTTTAAATCGTTATCTAGGCGCAAAACTTCGTTTGTTGCTTCGGTATTCACAACACACAAAACCAGCATTTTATTTACCGTCGTAGGTTCAGTTTCGTCGCCTGATTCGCTTTTTGCTTTTTGGGGAATGCCGCGAACTTGCGCTAATAAAACTGTTCCGACTTTTTCATTATTCTCATCAATAATGTCGCAATTTGGTTCAACTGAAACGTTGGGTTCGCAAAGTCCAAGATTTAATGTGCGTTTCACGTCGCCTAAATAATGCGTTCGCACCACAATTTCTTGTCCCGTATAACAGCCTTTTTTAAAACTCACCGCGCCTGTTTCATCTAAATTGAGCATTTGAGGAATAAATTGCTCACTGGTTTCTGGCAAAATCCAAGGTGTTCGCAGCGTCGTCGGTTTTAAAAACGCTTGAAGTGGTAGATTTTCAAGTTCGGCAATGGTGACTTTGGCGCGTAATTTATAGCGTTCAAGCAATTCTTGAATCGTTTGCAACATCGTTTTTGGCAAAATTAACAAAAAACCTTCCGCCGTTTTTGCCATGACAAAAAACGCAATCACTTTACCTTTAGGACTGCAAAATGCGCCTGTTTGACTTTGATTTTCAGCGAGTTCAAAAACGTCACAAGTTGTTTGTCCTTGTAAAAAGGTGGCGGCATCTTCGCCTGAAACGGACAAACAGCCCAAATCCGTGAGTTGAATTAACGATTTCATTTTTTCTCCAACGTTAAAAAGCGATACGAAAAATCCACTTTTTCGTCATTATCAATTTGTTCACAAGCAATTTCATCCCAATCAGTTACGTCAAATTTGGGAAAAAATGTATCACCTTCAAATTCAGCTTGAATGTCAGTTAAATAAAGCCGCTTTG
Organism: Methylococcales bacterium; assembly: GCA_028688755.1. Taxonomy (GTDB): domain Bacteria; phylum Pseudomonadota; class Gammaproteobacteria; order Methylococcales; family Methylomonadaceae; genus UBA10906. The sequence continues at coordinate 8,279 of JAQTXN010000003.1, forward strand.
CGAGTGGCAATGCGATTTCATAAAGCGTCGCACCACCAATAATAAATACTTCTTCACCGTATTTTTTTGCTTCATTCAATGCTGATTCAAGCGATTGAAACACAAGGCAACCTTGCTGCTGATAATTAGCATTTTTGCTTAAAATCAAATTGGTACGTCCATCAAGTGGCTTGCCAATGGATTCAAACGTTTTACGTCCCATCAAAATGGGCGAATTCATCGTGATGGCGCGAAATCGTTTTAAATCAGCCGATAAATGCCACGGCATTTTATTGTCACGTCCAATCACGCGATTTTTGGACATGGCAACGATTAAGGATATTTTCATTTTAGGATTGTGCTTGTTATGCTTAAAAATCCTAATTTTAATGCAAATAAGACAATGAAAAACATTTTAGTCATCTTTACAGGCGGCACAATTGGTTCAAGTGTTCACAATGGCGCGATTGATACCGATGAAAAAACCGCTTTTTTGTTGCTCGAACAATTTAAACAGCGTTATCCCGAAACGGCGGTGAATTTCACTACGTTGCAGCCGTATCAAATTCTCAGTGAAAATTTATCACCACGCATTTGGACGGATTTAATCAATGCGATTGAAAAGGCACTGCCGCAAAATTACGACGGCATCATCGTTACGCATGGCACAGATACACTCGCTTACACCGCCGCCGCGTTGGATTTTTATTTTCAGTCGCTAAACGTACCGATTTTTCTGGTTTCAAGTCACTTGCCGTTGCGTAATCCGAATGCAAATGGACTTGATAACTTCAGCTTTGCCGTTGAAAAAATTTTGCAAGAGAAATTAACAGGCGTTTTTGTGCCATATCGAAATCCAAATGAAAAAAACGTGACGTTGCATCAAGCAAATCGTTTAACGAGTTCGCCACAACTCAGCAGTGATTTTTTTAGCGTTTCTGATGTAAGTGTTTCGCAAAAAACAATTTTCGACACGCCGCTTAAAGCCCAATTTTCAGAAAAAATCTTGCTGATAAAGCCATATCCGTCGCTCAATTACGATTATTTTGATTTGAAAAATGTCGATGCCGTGTTGCACGATTTGTATCATTCAGGAACGGCGTGTACGAGTTCACAATGGGGCGACAATTATTCGTTATTGAATTTTATCGCCCGTTGTAAAAGCGAAAATGTGCCGATTTATCTTGCTCCTGCGTTGAAATCGCCAGACGCTTATCAATCGACACTTGAACTCGTTAATAGTGGCGCGACGATGCTTTGGAACATGACGCTTGAAGCCGCTTTCGTGCAGTTGTCGCTTTTGTATGGGAATTCAAATTTTTAAAACTCAAACGCACCATCTAAACCATTGGCTTTCGCATCACGCTCTGAAAGAGGAAGTAGTTCAAAGCGATTTTCAATCAATTTCAAAATCGAAGTCGTGTCATAAAGTGTGTTATCGACAAAACCTTTTTTCGCAAACGGTGACACGATAATTGCGGGAATGCGTGTTCCCGCTCCCCAACGGTCAAGTTGTGGTGGCGCAACGTGATCCCAAAAACCACCGAATTCGTCGTAAGTAATGATAATCGCCGTTTTTTCCCAAATCGGACTGTGACGAATGGCTTCGACAATCTCTTTGATTTCCGCATCGGCATCTAAAATGGTGGCATAACCTGGATGTTGATTTTTACTGCCAACGGGTTTGAAAAATGCCACGCTTGGAAAATGACCTTTTAAGTCTTCAAAAAGCTGCGTTTTGTCTTTTAAATGCTCTTTACGAGCCTGCGTATCGGGCGCGAAATTTGTGTAATAAACAAACGGTTGGTGGTGATATTGGAAATTATCGCCTGCATCTTTGTTTGCCATTGCATCATTCCACCCACCCGAATACCACGCCCATGAAATCCCTTTTTCTGAAAGTCTATCGCCAATGGTGGCGTGTGTTTGCGGTGGCAAACGAGTTTCATTGTGCGTTGAATCAAACGGCGGATAATGCGGTTGGATTGTTCCGACTGCATAATTGTCTGTTGTGACAGTTGGGTCTTTGGTGACTTTGCCTGTTTTGGTATCACTTTTCCATTTTTTTAATTCATCAGGTGCGTCTTTAAATTCGGGTGTGCAGGCACAAATTAACCATTGATGATTTAAAAATGAACCGCCATAAGCCGCTTGAAAAAAATTGTCGGCGAGCGTGAATTCTTTTGCATATTGCCACAAGGCGGTTTGCGATAAATCGTAATGTCCCATCGTCAACGCGCCTGCTGAAGACAATTGTGCAAAACGATCATTTTTCCCGCCGTTAATTTGCATTTGATGAATAAAAAAACGGTGTGTTAAATCGGGATGTTTTTCAGTTAATGGAACGTAACGCGCAATATCAAACGGCTGATTGGGCAAATTTTCAGGAAAACGTTTATCAGAAACCGTCGGCAAGGTTGTGTAATCACGCCCAAATTCATCGACTTGTAATGGTGCATTTTTTGCATTTTCTAAGCCGTTCGCATCGGGAAATAGACCAAATAAATTATCGAAACTGCGATTTTCAAGATACAGCACAACGATGTGTTCAATGTCTTTTACGTCTTTTGCGGGAGCGGGCGTTGAAAAAATAGCGGTAATGGTTAATGCGAAAGCGGCAACTTTTTTCATGATTGTACGGGGCGTTTATCTAATTTACGTTGAAGTGATCGACGGTGCATATTCAATGCCCGCGCCGCGGCAGAAATGTTGCCATCGTGTTGCATCAATACTTTTTGCAAATGTTCCCATTCCAAGCGTTTTACCGAAAGCGGAATTTCACTAATGGCTGCGGATGTATCCCCTTCATTTTTAAGCAGTGCGGTGACGATTTCATCTGCATTAGCAGGTTTGGTTAAATAATGCGTTGCCCCTAATTTAATTGCTTCAACAGCTGTTGCAATACTTGCAAAACCTGTGAGCATCACAATTCGCGTGTTGTCATCGAGCGAAATCAACTTTTTGACCAGTTCTAAGCCTGATTCCAAACCAATTCGTAAATCAATCACCGCGTATTCGGGTAAATTTTGTTCGGCAAGTTGAATTCCCGAAGCCACATCATAAGCGACTAAAACCTCGTAATCGCGTTTTTCGAGGGCATTTTTTAACACGCTGCAAAACGTTTCATCATCATCAACAAGTAATAAGCGTGGATTGTCGAGTTCTTCAGTTGCTGTCATTTTCTGTCTCATCATGTAATAGCGGTAATGTCAGTGTGACCTGTGCGCCGCCTTCATATCTATTTTCAAAGTCAATTGTACCGCCTAAACGTTGCAGGGTTGAGTAAGTTAAAAATAAGCCAACGCCTAAGCCTTGTTTACTGCTTGTCGTGGGATGTTGCCCTGCAAATTCAAGTAAATGTTCAGGAAAACCTGCCCCAAAATCCCGAATTTTAATCGTTGCACTTTGTTTATCCCAAATAGCGTGAAATTCCACGCCTAAATCTGGATTGGTCGCTTCTGCCGCGTTATTTAAAATGTTAATTAGCGAATGCGTCAACGTGCGTTCAGCGATGATTTTTGCCTCAAAATCGACGTTGGGATCGATAAAAAAGTTTAATTTTGTGCCGACTTTGTGGGTGCGCCATTGCTTAATTACGTCATCTAAATAATCACTCAGTAACATGATGTTGCCTGATTCAGCTCGCATTTCACCTGCTGACGCTGACATTACCGATAAGGCTTCTTTGCAGCGATTGATTTGTTCTTCGATGATAGACATTTTTTCGTATAACTCAGGATGATTGCAATACGCATAATCTTGAGTGAGTTCATGCGCGATAATTGCCATCGTGCCAAGCGGCGTTCCCATATCATGCGCGGCACTTGCGGCAAGCGTTCCGAGCGCGACAACTCGTTCATTTCGCAACGCATTTTCTCTTGCTTGTGCCAAACTGCGCTCACGAATTTTTAAGGTTTTAGCCAGTTCAACGACAAAAAACGCCACTAAACCTGCGCTAAATACAAATCCAAACCACATCCCGAAAATATGTAAATTGAAATAATTTTTATCATTGAGCGTATGTTGCAATTCAAGCGCGTCGAGTTGCGACATTTGAGAGAAATCAATGTGCGAATTATGACTTAAATGCGGCGCAATCGAGGGCAGGGGGATGTTATAAACCATCAACATTGTGTACATCGAAGTTGTAAGTATCAACATGTACCACGCATAATTTGGCGGCAACATAATCGCGGTAATCATCAGCGGCAATAAATAGACCCAAATAATAGGATTCGACGCGCCACCTGTTGCGTAAAGCAATGCCGTGATGGCAAAAACATCAAGCGTAAGTTGCACAAAGATTTCTTGCGTGGTCACAGGCGTGGGTTCATCTAAACGCAGCCAAGTGTAGATATTTACCGCTGCAATACTTGCCACAATCCACCACAAAGGACGCTCTGGAAGTCCAATATGCAAACCGTGAACACTGAGAAAAATTAAAAAGGCTTCACTAAACAGCATGAGGTTTCGTAAAACAAATAGCCATTTTAGGTTTTGCCGAACGGATAATTCAGATTTAGTTGTGGACGTTACATGAGAAAACATAAAAGTCGCATCAAAAGTTTAAGTTACGAATAGTTTAAAGAGATTTAACTTTGGAGGCGATTGTTTAGCCCATTTCTCGCAAATCTATATTTAGAAAAAACTATTAGATGTCTATGTTTAAAGTTAGACAGAAATAATTTCAATCTGCTAGAATCCGAGCTATTGTTTGTGGAAGCTAAATAACACTGTTTTAATAAACATAATTTTGATAATGAAGTTTATTTTAAGTAGTTATGTTTTCAATCAGTTTAGTTTCACGAGAAACAGGTATCTCAATTGCGACGTTGCGAAAATGGGAAACACGTTATGGTTTTCCAAAACCTGTACGACATAACGGTTACACCCGATCTTACAGCAAAGAAGATATTGCCTATTTACATGAAGTAAAACGTTTAATTGATTTAGGAATGCGTCCATCAAAATTATTTTCAGTAACGCCGAGTGAATTTTCAGCTTTAGCTTTAACGCATCCCACAAGAGCCGTCACCCTAGAACAAAAATTTATAGAAGATGTAATTGAATTATTGATTTCGCACGAAATTAAAAAATTACGCAAAATTTTAGATAAAAAATTAAAAAAACTTGGGGTATTAGATTTTGTTGAAAAAGTTGCTCAACCATTAACTGTTTTGGTCGGACAAAAATGGGCAGATGGTGTCATTAGCATATTCACTGAGCATTGCTATAGCGAACAAATGTCGCAAGTTTTAAACAGCGTCGAACCCGCTAATTTAAAATACGACGAAACGTTACCGCGCATTTTACTTACTACACTTTCAGGCGAGCGGCACACATTAGGGCTGGATATGGTGAAAGCTCTTTTAAGCGAGCAAAAAGCACATTGCATCAATTTAGGTGCTGAAGTGCCGCTACTCGAAATTCCTCAAGCCGCGCTTCACTACAAAGTGAATGTCGTCGGCTTATCGTTTAGTGCTTCTTTTCCCAAACGAGCGATGACCGAATCACTCAAACAATTACGCCTCTCGCTCGCACCTGAGATTGGATTATGGATTGGCGGTTCAGGCGCAAAACAATTAGCAAAATTACCTAATGGCATTGAAATTTCTCATTCAACAGCAGAAGTTTTAGCGGTATTTGAAAGTTATAAAAAAACACACGCTGTTATCGATTCATTCTAGGAAAAATGTTTGTGAAAAAAAATCAAATCTCCGCTGTTATTCCTTTCGAAATAAATTCTTTTACAGGTTACGTTGTTGGCATTGGTGCTTCTGCTGGTGGTCTTGATGCACTTGAAAAATTCTTTGATTTTTGCCCTGTTGATACGGGGGCAACGTTTGTTGTAATTCAACATTTATCGCCCGACCACAAAAGCATGATGAGCAATTTGCTCGCTCGTCACACGACAATGCCCGTTTGCATGGTTGAACAAAACACCTCGATTGAACCCAATAATGTGTATCTAATTCCACCTGGTTCCATCATGCACATGGGCAAAGGTTTTCTGCATTTAACACCTAAAAATCCGCGCGGTTTAACGCTTCCAATTGATATTTTCTTCACGTCACTTGCCGAAAGTTATGGCAATCATGCCATTGGTATTGTGCTTTCTGGCACAGGTTCAGACGGTACGCGCGGCGCATCAGCTATCAATTCGATGGGCGGTTTTTTACTCGCGCAAGAACCCAGCACTGCGGGTTTTGATGGAATGCCTAAAAGTTTTATCAACACGGGTTTAATCGATGCCATTTTGCCGCCCGAAGAATTAGCGAATCGTGTTGTCGCACACATCAATCATTTGGCCTCAAATGAACCCGAAATTTACGTCGAAAATGATGCGTTTATTCCCCGTCTTGCGCTATCACACGAAGAAGCCTTTAACGCGATTATGCAGTTGTTATTGCAAATTAGCGGAATCGATTTTAAAGATTACAAGCCTTCTACAATTATGCGCCGTTTGGAGCGTCGAATGCAGGTGCGGCGCGTTTCAACGCTTGAAGATTATTTGAAATTACTCGAAACCGAAAACAGCGAAATTTTCACGTTACGGCAAGAATTCTTAATTTCTGTCACCAGTTTTTTTCGAGATACTGAACCGTTTAAAACGCTCACAGAATGCGCGGTTGCTGAAATTGTGGCGAGTAAAAATAACGGTGATATTGTCCGAATTTGGACGGCGGGTTGTTCAACTGGTGAAGAACCTTACACGCTTGGAATGCTCTTTATTGAAGAATTTGAACGCCAAAAACGCTGGTTGACACTCAAAATTTTTGCGACCGATGTGAATCAACAAAATATCGAATTTTCAGCCATTGGCAGTTATAGCGAATCCATTGCAGCTGAATTAAGTCCTGCGCGTTTAGAACGATTTTTTGACGTGAAAGGCTCGAATTTCGTTGTTAAAAATGATTTGCGTCAATGTATTATTTTTGCGCGGCATAATTTGTTGAGTGACCCACCTTTCACCAAAACGGATTTGGTGGTTTGTCGAAACACGCTAATTTATTTTAAAAATCCTGCTCAAGAACGTGCATTGCGTCGTTTGCAATATGCCGTCAATCCACAAGGCTTTTTATTTTTAGGTTCTAGCGAATCGCTGTCAGGGGCAAATGAAGGTTTTAAAACGATTAACGCGAAACACAAATTGTTTAAGCGCATCACCTCGGCAACGCCTGTTCCTTACGATATGTTGCAAAATGTTTCAACAGCGTATCAAACAGGACGACATGCGTCGTCGGTTTTAGTTTCACAAAAAGCGAAAAGTGTTGATGGTAACGCCATTGATAGTGCAATCAGTATGATGCTCAACAGTTACGCCCCACCTGCGCTTATCGTAAATGGCAATCATGAAATTCTGCATTTTTTCGGCGATGTTCAGCCGTATTTATCGTTTCGAGAAGGTAGCGCAAGTTTGCAAATCGGACGTGTTTTACCACAACGTTTGATTCCGATTGCTTCTGCACTGCTTTATAAAGCTGCCAAAAGCACAGAAATACTCATCTCTGATTTGATTCAATTCAAACAAGCCGATGATTCAATAAAATTGATTCGTTTGAGTGCGCGTCAAATTTCACTCAAAACGCATGAACCATTCATATTGTTGTGTTTTGAAACCATCACAAATAACGTTGCTGAAATTGAAACCAAAGCCTTCAATCTGGACGCAGAAACCATTGAACGAATTGAAATTTTAGAAAATGAACTCGCCGCAACGCGCGAAAGTTTGCAAGCGACCATTGAAGAACTCGAAACTTCAAACGAAGAATTACAAGCCACAAACGAAGAACTCATGGCTTCAAATGAAGAATTACAAAGCTCAAACGAAGAATTGCAATCGGTCAATGAAGAACTCAACACGGTTAATGCCGAATACCAAGAAAAAGCAGGTATTTTAAGTCAGCTCAATGCAGATTTAGACAGCATGGCAAAAGCCTCGGGCGTAGCAACGATTTTTGTTGATGAAGAATTGCGATTAACCCGTTTTAGTCAAGACGCGATGCAAATTTTCAAATTACGCAATTCCGATATTGGGCGGCGTTTAGACGATTTCGCCCATACGCTCAAATATGAACATTTAATTGAAGATATTGAAGCGACGTTGCAATTGCAACGCATGACAGAACGTGAAATTTTATCTAACGACGGACGTACATTTTTAGTACGAATTTTGCCGTACTTTGTTCCATCGACCATGTCAAAAGGTGTAGTTGCCAGTTTTGTTGATATTACCTCGTACCACGATGTGCAACGTTTGCAATCTATTATTGATGCGCTACCTGAACATATTGCCGTGTTAGAACATGACGGAAAAATTGCAATGATTAACCAAGCGTGGCAGCGATTCGCTAAAGCAAATGGCGATACTAATCTTACGCATACGGGCATTGGTACAAATTATTTTGAAGCATGCAAAGTGAGTAATCTTGAAAATTCAGAAATCGCACAACGCGCTATTCACGGCGTAAAAAGTGTTCTCGAAGGTTCAAACGCCGAATTTTCGTTGCAATATCCTTGTCATTCACCAACCGAAAACCGTTGGTTTGTGATGAATGTCGCGCCGATTAAGGGCTACGATTACGGCGCGGTTGTCAGTCATATCAACATTTCCTCTTGGTATGCAAGTAACGAAAAAAAGGAAGCCGAACGTGAATAATGCTCAAAATCATCATTTGAAAGAGTTGCGTCATCGCGCCGAAGTTGCCTTGCAAAACGGTGAAATTGCATTGCAACATATTCCCGATGAAAAAGCGTTACACGATGCCCGCGAATTGATTGAAGAACTCCGTATTTATCAAGCTGAATTAGAACTTCAAAATGAAGAACTGAATCGTTCACAACTTCAAGCAGAGCAAGCCTTAGCGCGTTATCGATTGTTATTTACCTCGCTGCCACTTGCGGGCGTGGTATTGGACAGATACGGCATTATTCAAGATGCCAATATTCATGCGACGAATTTATTTGGATTTAGCACAGATTCAAAATTACTCAAACATTCCATTTATCGTTTAATTGCTGACGAAGACAAAAATCGGATTCTGGGTGTTTTGCATTTAGAAAATAGCGGCACAACAACGATTTTGCATGAAATAAAAGTGCGAAACTCAAATAACGAATGGATTGTCATGGATGGGCATTTGATTCATTTGCCGCTCGATTATCATTTAGATAATTACACGTTGTTATTGCTAGTTGATCGCAGTATTGAAGCGGCGCGTGAGCAAGACAGAATGCTGTTTCAATCAATGTTTGATAATAGTCCATCGATAATGGTCGCTTTTGATGAAAAAGGTCATTGCATCCTCGCAAATAGCGCGATGCTCAAGTTTGTCAATAGCTCTGTCGAACACGTTTTGGGTAAAACGCGCAACTCTTGGCAAAATTCAGTCGATGCAAAAACGCTGCAAGAAAAAGATTCTGAAGTGATTGCAACAGGAAATCCTTCGCTTGAAGAAGAATTACTTTCAGGTAATAACCAGCCAAAACATCATTACATTAGCAATCGTTTTCCTTTGCGAAATAAAAACGGTGATATTTTTGGCGTAGGTTTAGTGAAAACCGACATTACCGCGATTCGAGAAATTGAAGTGCGCTTGCAACTTGCGATGCAAGTTTTCAGTCAAGGCTCAGAAGGCATCATTATTACGGATTCAGAAAATAAAATTATTTCGGTGAACAAAGCGTTTGAGCGCATTACGGGCTACAGAGAAAAAGACGTTTTAGGGGAAAACCATCAATTTTGGCATCGGGAAAACAAGATAAACATTTTTACGAGAGAATGTGGCGTGATTTGCTTTGTTATAACGAATGGGAAGGCGAACTTTATAATCGTCGCCAAAACGGAGAAATCTATCCACAACATTTGAGTATTAGCCGCGTTCTTGATGATCAAGATAATTTGACTTATTACATTGCAATTTTTAATGACATTACGCATAAAAAACGCATTGAAAATGAAATTCATCAATTGGCCTTTTATGACCCGCTTACAGGCTCACCTAATCGCCATTTATTGCGCGACCGTCTAAATCAAGCAATCAACGTTGCACATCGTGAAAATACACAACTTTGTTTAATTTTTCTCGATTTAGATCGCTTCAAAGAAGTCAACGACACATTAGGTCACGGTGCAGGAGACGACTTGTTAATTGAAGTCGCACAACGTTTAAAAAATTGTGTGCGTGATGTCGATACGGTTTGCCGCTTTGGTGGCGACGAATTTATTTTGTTGTTAAACGATATAAACGAAAAAACGGTGATTGAAAAAGCGCAAACGATTTTGGCGACGGTTTTAAAGCAATATGTGATTCAAAATGAAGTGTTGACGTTATCCGCCTCAATTGGCATTGCCATGTATCCGCGTGATGGCGAAGATTATGCGACGTTATTAAAAAATGCTGATACTGCAATGTATGGTGCAAAAGAAAATGGACGCAATGCGTTTCGTTTTTATCAGGCAGAACTTGATGGATCAACAATGCGCCGCATGGTAGTTGAAAACGCATTGCGCAATGCCATTGAAAATAACGAGTTGTGGCTTGCGTTTCAGCCGCAAATTTGCATAACGACTAAAAATTTAAAAGGCGTTGAAGTGTTGTTGCGGTGGAATAATGAAACGTTAAATCATCCTTCACCAGATGAATTTATTCCCATTGCTGAAGCAACAGGTTTGATTGTGTCAATTGGTGAATGGGTGTTAAAAGAATCGCTCAAACAAGCAAAATTGTGGCTTGACGCAGGATTAGAACCTTTCACGATTGCGGTGAACATTTCAGCACGACAGTTTTGGAATGAAAATTTTTCAAGTTTTGTTCACTCTTCGTTACTTGAAACGGGCGTGCCTCCGCATCTGCTTGAACTTGAATTAACCGAGCGCGTTGTCATGCGCGAACCTGAAGCGATCATTGACATCATGAATGAGCTTAGTTTGCTGGGGGTGAAAATTTCCATCGATGATTTTGGTACGGGTTATTCGTCGCTTAATTATTTAAAACGCTTGCCTGTGACGAAATTAAAAATTGATCAATCATTTGTACGCGATATTGAAAGTGATAATGACGACGGGATTATCGTATTGTCGATCATTCAACTCGCTAAAGCCTTAGGTAAAGAAACGATTGCCGAAGGCGTTGAAACGCTTGGGCAAGAGTTATTTTTATTTGAAAATGGTTGTGACACGATTCAGGGCTTTTTGCACGCTCGCCCGATGGCGATTACTATATTCGAATCATGGTTGGATAAAAAATTGTGTGAGTAGCATTATGAACGAATTAAGGTCTATTTCTGTTTTGCTTGTTGAAGATGAAGCGGGGGACGCTTATTTAGTGAAAACAACGTTAAAACAAAACTCCGATATTACTTTCAACGTGCAGTGGGTTGAATCGCTTGAATTAGCAAAACAGGCTTTAGCCATTTCACATTTTGATGTCATGCTGCTCGATTTATCGCTGTCTGATTCGCAAGGTTTAAATACTATCAAGTTCGCTCGCAAAATCGATCCCGAAATCCCCATCATTGTTTTAACGGGCAGAGTAGATATTGACTTTGCATTAACTTCTTTAAAGGCAGGCGCGAGCGATTACATCCTTAAAGATATTGTACAAAGCAGCATAAATACTTTGTCGCGTGTTATTCGTTACGCTTTACTTCGCGTTGAACTTGAAAAAAACAATCAACTCCTTTCAGCGGCAAATTTAAGTTTAGATTTACTGCATTCGTTAGATCACACCACCATTATTTCTGAAACAAATTTAAACGGAGAATTTACCTTTGTGAATTCGGAATTTTGCCGTGTTTCAGGTTATAGCGCAGCCGAATTACTTGGTACAACGCCGAAAATTGTTTCTTCGGGCGTGCATTCAAAAGAATTTTATTTGCGTCTTTGGTCAACGATTAAAAGTGGTCGCGTGTGGTCGGGTGAAATTTGTAATCTCAACAAAGCAGGTAAAAAATATTGGATGCAAACCATTATTTTGCCTGTTCATCCCCATAACAGTGAAGGTACTTATTTCTACAAATATGCCATGGTTGGGCTTGATATTACCGAAAAGAAAAACCACGAAATGGCTATGGAACAACGCGCCGCGCTTTATGAAGCGGCAATTGAAACTACTGATGGTTTTTGCCGCATCAGTAGCAGCGGAAATTTCTTAGAAGTCAGTGATGGTTATTGCAAACTCTCTGGCTACAGTCGTGAAGAATTACTTAACATGAACATTTTAAAAATGGCAGGCGATTTTGCTTTAAGTTTGCAGCAATTTAGCCAAATTATTCAAGGGAACGGCAAAACCTTTGAAACTCAGCAACATCGAAAAGATGGCAGTTTGTGGATCGCTGAAATTACCGCGTCATATTGCTCTACTTTAAATGATAGTAGTGTATTCGTTTTTTTGCGTGATATTACGCAGCAAATGGAAATGCAAAAACGGGATCGAATTTTGCGTGACCAACTGATTCAAATGCAAAAAATAGACAGCATTGGTCGGCTCACAGCAGGTATCGGACATGATTTTAATAACATTTTGACAAGCATTTTAGGCTTTAACGAAATGAATAAAATCATTATCGATGAGGATATTCAAGATGAAAATATCAAAATGCTGTTAGATCAAAATTTAGAACATGTTGCAGTTGCTGGTAAACGCGCTGTTGAGTTGATTGCAAAAATGATGAACTATTGTCGTCAAAACACGGCACCTGTTGAAATTGAACAAATTGAACTTAAAAAACCAACGCGCAAAATTATCGAAGAAGTCGTTGAAATGGTGCGAGCAGGCTTGCCTAAAAAGATAACTATTGAATTAGATTTAAACGATACACCACCAATTTTTATCGATCCAATTGATTTACATCAAATTATGACGAATTTACTCGTCAATGCGCGTGATGCGATGAAATCAAACGGAGGGGTTATCAAAGTGAAATTGGCGGTTGTAAATATCCTCACTTATCCTTGTGCGGCGTGTTTGAAACCTGTTGAAGGTGGATTGATTGAATTAAGCGTGTCAGACAGTGGCACAGGAATTGATAAAAAAGTGATTGAAAAAATCTTTGATCCATTTTTTACCACTAAAGCGGTTGGTGAAGGTACAGGGCTTGGATTATCAACGGTTAGTGGCATTGTGCATCATGCTCACGGACATATTTTGATTGACTCTGTACTCAGTGTAGGAACAACGTTTAGATTACTGTTTCAAAAGGATCCAATGACTGAGAAAGGATAATTTAAACCGACTCAACTAAATAATGTTCAATATCTTCTTTAGAAAAGCCTATTTTTTTAGCGACTCTTTCTGCATGACTTACACGCGAAATGCCATTGATAATTTTATGAGTAGGCATATCACCTAAAAATTCCACTTGTTTTGCAATACCTAGATGTTGTTTAACTAATTCATCAACAAGTTGATGATTATGGGTAATTAAAAGCGTGCTGTTTCCTTTGCGATAAAATCCATTTAGTACCGTTAACGAGGATTCCATTTTTTCTTCAAAGGTTGTACCTTCGGATAATTCGTCCAAAATCACTAAACTTCGCGCACTGCTCGCAAGAAAAATGTCTTTGGTGCGTTTTAATTCCGCGCCAAAACGTCCTTCACCATCATTTAAACGGCTAATTTCGGGAGCTTGATAAAAGATTTTATCTGCAATACTCAATGTTTCCGAGCGTGCGGGTACAAAACAACCAATTTGTGCAAGTAATTGAATTTGTGAAACGGTTTTGCAAAATGCGGTTTTTCCGCCACTGTTTGGCCCCGTAATCAATAATAATTTTTCGTTGTCTAACGACAAATCGTTACCCACATAATCCGCATTGCCTTTACCTAAAATGGGATTCATTGCGTCACATAAAATGATTCGATGGTGTTCACTTTCAACTAATGACGGCAATACCATGTCATGAGCAAAATTTTCGGCAAATTTTAAAAAGGACAACAATTCATCTAATTCTCCAAGAGCGTCTAACGTTCCCGCTAATTCAGTAGAATCTTTGAAAATTTCGCGTAATGGAATAATGAAATTGTCTCTATCAAAACCGCCAATGATGGGGAAATAAATCAACAATAACGGCGATGCTAAGATGACTTCCATTAAAATCGACGGTAAAAAAAGCAACACTGAAACGCCAATCGCTAGCAATGAGAAAAATATCAGCGGTTTAAAAATGCGAGGATAAAACACGATTGCGGGCAACCACCATGCTTTACGACGTTCTTGTTTAGTTTGTAGACTGGTTTCGGTGAGATACACCGCATTTGTCATGAGTGAATAAACACGACTGCTTGAAAAGGCTTTGATTCGTTCGAAAAGTTCACGCAAATAATCGCTTTCAGGTTCAGGGGCGTTTTGAATTTGTGTAATCAGTTCCGTTACTAAACGAATCCCGCGCTTATATTGAACATATCCGTAGCCTTCAATTTCTTTGTCCGTTTTAGCGGTGCTAAACATGGGCAAAAATTCGCCGAATAATAAACGATAAAAATTATTTTCATGAGCCGTTGCATTTGTGACAAGCTCTTGAATTGCCGTGCGTAATTCTGGATTGTTACGCAATTCTTCAACAGCAGATTGTTTATTTTCTATGTCGTGTAATTTATCTAGCGGTTGGGTAAGTGAGCGAAACAACACGCTTTGTCCAATGACTGTTTGCGCGTGATTGACTGATTCAAATAACGTGTCAATTTCTAATGCCGCAAAACCGCTTTTGTCTAACACGCCTTCGCCAAGTGGTAACGGTTCAGTAATTTTAATTTCTGACCATGTCAATTTTTTCCACAAACTCAATAAATGTGTTTTCATTCGCTTTTTCTCGAAAGGGCTTCGGTTTTATTTAGACGGCTATGCGACAATTTGTCGCATTCCCTGTGACGGAGTTTGTTGTTATGATTGAGTCAACTTATTGCCATTCTAAACTATTTTTAGCTAACAGCTAAGTTGTGTTATATCCTTCCTAATACCTCTAGCGACTTTTTGAAGTCGCTTTTTTTTGCCTAAAATTCAGCGGCTTTTTGACGAGCTGTTTCCGCCCCCGCTTTATCGCCTTGCATTTCTTTTGCGTGAGCGATGAGCAACCAACTATTTTTCTTCAATGCCGTGTCTTTGCCTGCAAGTAATTCTGCTTTTTTAGCTAAATCTTCTGCTAGTACAGGTTTTGATTGTTTTAAACGCAATGTGGCAAGTTTATACAGTAATTCCCCGTTGCGCGGTTCAATACGAATCGCACGCTCAATTGCCGCCGCCGCTGATTCTAAATCGCCTGTTGAGCTGCTTTTATTTGCGGCAGTAATTAAGGCATTTACCGCAGGTGATTGCGTTGTGGTCGATTCTGCTGGTTTAAATTCGGAAATAGCGGGCGCAGGTTCAAATTTTGGAACACCTGTGTCAGAAGGCGGTGTTGGCATGAGCAACGGTTTTGACGGTGGTTTAACTTCAATGACTTTTGGAATGTCATCGTACACGGGAGGCGTAACGGGGGGGACAGGCGTTACAGCAATCGGTTCAGCTTTAATTTCCTCTTTTTCAATAGGCGTAAAATCTTGCAATGGCTGAACTTGAACCGTTTCTTGTTTTTCGATTTTTGGCGCAATAGGTTTTTTAGCCGTGGGTGGAACTGGCGCGTTAAAAGGTTTGTTGTTGCTATAAACAGGAGCGGGCGGTTGAGTTCCACTTAGTCCCGTACACCCCGTGATAAACAAAGGCATTAAACCGCCAACTAAAACAAATTTTTTTAATCCAAATTGTTTCATAACATTCTCAAAATAATTCAACATCGTCGTCATCATCAGATTTTTGCGCTTCTAATGCGGCTTTAATCGCCAATGCCTCTTCAATCGATTTGCCGTCCAAAATAGCATCAAACATGATTTTCTCTGATTCCATCGTGTAACGTGAACGAATTTCCATTTGGAATTTATTCCATTCGAATGGGTTATACAGTCTGTCGGGGCTTTCAACTAACGATGATAACCCTTTCAAATTCGCCGTAACGTGTTGCAAACATTGTTGCATTCGGTCGTAAAACTGAAAGGCAACAATGGATTCTTGAATCAAATCGCTGGTTTCGGTGCAATAACGCAACAATTCATCGCGTGCTGGCGTATCGTCAAAATCTTGCAAATGATCATAAATCGTTCGCATGTGTTCAACAATGAAAGTGAATGATTCAGTGAGTGTATTGACTGATACGTCAGAGGTCGCAAGTAAATCTTCAACTTGTCCAGCAGATAGTGTTAATAATTTTGACGTTTCACGAACCTGCGTCCAATCAAGGTCAGGCATAAAGGGTTTAGAGCTTTGCGTCATGCGTCATACCAAAAAAGAATAAAAATTGGCGCAAATTATATAACAAAGCTCTGTTAATGCCTGTGCCAATTTTGGACAAGTTGAGGATTGATATGAATGCTAATTAAACGAGGTGGAATCAGGACGATTGTAAGAACCAATCACCATATTAAAAAGTTTGGCACGTTTTACCGTTGGAATAGGCGGCGTAGGCGCGGCGGGATAAATACAATAAACAGGGCAAACTTCCACGCATTGCGATACGTCAAAAAAACCTTCACATTCATTACATTGCTTTGCCTCAATCACGAATGTATCAAGGGTTTTATCATAAGAAATCGCTTTCGTTGGGCAAAGTGGTTCGCACTCACCACATACCGTACATTCTTCACTATCAATTGCTAACGCCATTTTCTAACTCCGCAAATTTTTCAATCAATTTTTTATGCACACGCGGCGAAACAAAACAGGACACATCGCCTTTTAATCGCGCAATTTCTCGAATCATGCTCGACGAAATAAATTCATATTGTTCAGCAGGCGTTAAAAATACCGTTTCAAGTTCGGGGGCAAGTCGTCTATTCATTCCCGCTAATTGAAACTCATATTCAAAATCTGAAACCGCTCGTAATCCGCGCAAAATAACGCGTGCGCCATGTTGTTTTGCACAATCGACCAGCAAATTGTCAAAACCAATTACGCGCACGTTTGAAAATTCCGCTGTTACGCTTTGAGCAAGTTCAACCCGCTCAGCAAGCGAGAACAACGGTGTTTTCGTTTTGTTTGCGGCAACAGCGATAATAATATCGCTGTAAAGCTGCGCTGCCCTCGCCACTAAATCCAAATGTCCGCTGGTTATCGGGTCAAATGTACCTGGGTAAATTGCCGTAATGTTTTTAGTCACTGTTTAAAACTCTTCCCAATCATCAGAAAACGTCGCAGGTTCAACCGATTTTTTAACGACTGGTGCTGGTTTTGGCTTCGTATCTTTTTTCAATCGCATAATAGCTGACCCGACGGCACCTGAATTTTTAATAAAATCGCCATTGCTATCATTGAGCATTCGGTCAGCATCCTCGTATTTTTTGGCGTTAATAATATGAGCAATGGTTCCTGCTACTTGGTGAAAATCGGCGTGCCGTTCTACGCAATCATGATAACTTTGCAAATGGGCAATGTGCGGATGCGTGTCTTCACTGTGCAACCATTTTCCAAAGTCACAGCAATTGTCTTTTGAAATGGTTTCTGCATCGAGAGTTTCTCTATTTGCAATCGCAGTGCGAAGTTTTACTTTCCAATCAGCATGTTTTTTCAATGCACCATCTAAATCAATGTCGATAGGTTCAATTGCTTCTTGTACTGGTGCGACAGCTTGTTTCGTTACAGTTTTTACAGGTGCAGAACTTGGTTGATAGGTTTTTGCAGCAGGCGCAACGCTTTTTGTTGGTTGCACATCGTCAATTTTGAAATTGTTCAACGTAATCGATAAATGTCGCGCTTGGTCTTCAAGTGATTCAGCGGCAGCGGCGGCTTGTTCAACTAACGCCGCGTTTTGTTGCGTCACATCGTCCATTTCACCAATGGCGAAATTAACTTGTTGAATGCCTGCGGTTTGTTCATAAGATGCGGACGTAATTTGAGTAATAGTTGCAGTTACGCCTTGAATCGAGTTCACAATTTCTTCCATTGTTTTACCCGCACGCGCGACTAAATTTGTGCCATCTTCAACTTTATCAACGGAATCGCTAATCAAGCCTTTAATTTCACCCGCTGCGCTGGCTGCACGTTGCGCCAAATTTCTGACTTCACTTGCCACCACAGCAAAACCTCGACCTTGTTCGCCCGCTCTTGCCGCTTCAACGGCAGCGTTCAATGCCAAAATGTTGGTTTGGAAGGCAATTCCGTCAATAACCGTAATAATATCAACGATTTTGCGCGACGATTCGTTAATATCTTCCATTGTTGAAACGACTTGATTCACAACATCCACGCCTTTTCGCGCAATATCAGACGAGGACAACGCCATTTCGTTGGCGTGTTTTGCATTGTCGCTGTTTGCCTGAACAGTTGATGTGAGTTCTTGCATACTTGCAGCGGTTTCTTCCAAACTTGCGGCTTGTCTTTCGGTGCGTTGTGACAAATCGTTATTTCCCGCCGCGATTTCTTGAGAAGCCGTGCTAATTGTGTCGGCAGAATCTCTAATTTCAGCGAGTAATGCTTTGAGGTTTTCAACCGTACCGTTCATTGCATCTTTAGCTTTGCCAAATGTACCAGGATAATCTTTTGTAATTTGTTGCGTTAAATCGCCTTGTGCAATGGCATTTGCGATGCGTAATACGTCGTTAAATCCTACTTCATTGGTTTCAACTAACTCATTCAAATGCGTGAGCATTTCTTTGAACATAAATTCAAATTCATCTGCATGGGCGCGTTTTGAAAAATCCCCTTGTGAACCTGCTGCCACAATTGTTTCAATTTCTTTGTTAATTTTTAACAACGCCGTTTTTACTGAATCAATTGCGACGGTAATTTTGCCTTTTTCTTCTGGTAAGCGACTAATATCACGCGAAAAATCGCCTTTAGCGTATTGCGAAACGATGTCAACCACTTCCATTTTGACGGCAATATGAGACTGAACTAACTGGTTAATTTCACTTGCCATTTTCGCATAAGTGCCTTTGAATTTCGTATCGTCAATTTTATGACTAATGAAACCTTGAGCGTGTTTTTCAGAAATCAAATTTTGTTCTGCAACAAAGCCGTTAATGGTTTCTTGTAGATTTTTTAATGAATAAAGCAAACTGCTGTGATCGCGTGGTTTCAAGGAAATTATGCTTGAAAAATTACCATCCGAAATTTGGCTAACGTGTTTGACTGCCTCATCAATTTCACCACCTAATTGACGCATTAAGTAACGTGCAAACATGATGCCGATGATTACGCTGACAATGAACCCCAGCGAGACTAATACAATCATTAAAATCAGGTTTTTTGTGTACGTTTCGCTCGATTCTTTCACCGTTTTAGTGGCGAATTCTTCTTTTAATGCGTTCAGCTTATCTATTCTGCTATCAATTTCTTTGCCTTTAGGCTCTTGTAATTTTCGTAAAGCAATAAATTCAGGCGTTTGTGATGTTAAATTTTGCTCGAAAATCATTGCTGCCATTTGCATTGTGAGACGTTTCCACTCATCGTTCACTTGCTGGATTTCTTGAACGAGCTTTTTGCCTTCGTCGGTATAAAACAATTCGCCGCCTTTTTTAATGTTTTCTTCGTAGGCATGAATACTGTCATCAAGTTGTTTAGCGTAACGCTGTTTCTCTTCAAGAGTTGGAGCAAGTAAAATGTCACGCCAGCGACGACCTGCATCAAGACGATTAGCTTGTGCTTGCTTGACATAAGACATTCCTAGCAAATCTTTGTAATACATCTTATCTAGGTAAGTATCGATGCTACTCATTCCCATAATGCCGATGACTGAAATAATTAAGCCAATTAGTGACACGGCAATGAAGCTAGAAACTAATTTTGTGCCGAGTTTCATATTTTTAAACATTCTGTTCTCCTAAAATCGTTATTCGTTTGGCAGTCGTACTGCAAGAACATCACACGGCGCGTGATGCAATACATCGTTTGCAGTTGAACCCAGTAATAACGCTAAACCGTGTCGCCCATGTGAACCGACGATAATTAAATCTATGTTTTCTTGCGCGGCAAGAGCGCAAATTTCTTCTTTCGGACTTCCCCAAATCAACCAGCGTTGATTTTCAGGGACATTTAAACGGTCGCCGATAGTATTTAAATTTTCTTTTTCTTGTTTTAGTAAAGCGTTATCTGCTTCATCGTTTAGAGCAATGACTGTGCCGTAACTGGTATCAGGCATTGGGATATTGTCTAAAATATGCACGATGCTAATTTTTGCACGGCTAAGGGAGGCAATATCACCAGTTTTGTTGATAACAAAATCAGTGTCATTTGAAAAATCGACGGCAAGAAGAATATGTTGGTAAGTGGTC
The DNA here is from genome assembly GCA_028688755.1 of Methylococcales bacterium. GTDB lineage: Bacteria > Pseudomonadota > Gammaproteobacteria > Methylococcales > Methylomonadaceae > UBA10906. Next base: position 28,558 of record JAQTXN010000003.1, read on the forward strand.
ATTTTAGGTTTCTCAAAAGAGGTGGAAGTCAAACGGAGTGAAGCATAGAAACATAAAGGTTAGTTTTTACAATTTGGTAATTTCAAAGACTGCACCATAATCGTTATTGCTGGTTGGAGAGGGAACTTGTGCGCCAAATGATAATTGCCAGTCTTTAGGTAAAAAAATAACGAAACCTAATACCGCAACACTGATGTCATTGTTGCCAGTGAGTATGTCGCCTTGTAAATGAAATTTTTTCTCAATTAACGGATATTCTACGCCAGCCATAATGCCAAACGAATCACCAGCTCCAGCATAAGCGTGGTTTGCATAATAACCGCCTAAATAATAATGTCCTAAATACTCTAAATTTAGCGAATTATTAAAATAGGAAAAACTGGGAATACCTATACTTTCATTATGTATAGGCGGTGTAATGCCCGTTTGTGTACCAAAGCCAATTTTATAATGCTCGTTAATCGTAAAACCTTTTTGAAAATTAGCTAAAACAAATGGATTGCGTAATTCGTTTGTCGGATACAAATCCACATTAAAAATATTTAGTCCAATTTCCAAATTGTCTTCCAAGCCGTAGTCAAAAGTTGTGTTACTAACTCCTGATGATTTACCTAAATTAAATTGTTGCTGAAAAAATATCGTTCCGTTTTCAGTAATATCAGAAGACGGAACGTTAAATAAATTTTGTTGTGCATTACTAAGTGATGAATAAAACAGCGTTACACAAATCAAAGGAAATAAAGGTTTCATCGTAAGTTCTCAAATTTAAAATTGTTTAGTGGTTTTTATCGCACTTACGACTGAAATCTTTAAAGGTAAGTTTTTAAAGTTTGAGCGTTTCAGATAAAACAGAGGATAAGAAACCTTTAACTTCTGCTAATTCGGGTTTATCACCACAATGTTCTGCTAACTTGAAAATGTTTTGAACTATATAAGCAAGTCGTCGTTCATCTTGAGGTTGCTGAACTACGTTAGTTGGCTCTTCAGAATCATTTAGCAAAATGTTCGTAGGATTTTTTGCTTTTGTTACCATGCGTTCTGTATACAAATCCAAAAAGTTTTCGTCTTTGACAAAAACAGAAATGAAATCATTTGAATAAGTACCATTTTGCCAACCAATAAAACTTTCTAATAAAGCAGGATTATAGCCAGAAATTTTTCCCCATTCTCTCAATGCAATTCCTGCATCAGGGTAAAAACGCCAGTTATCAGTTGGATAACGATGATAAACGCCGCCCGATGGCGCATTGATATACATAATGCCATTGGGTTTTGTGATGCGTAGCATTTCCAAAAAAGAAAGCCAAAAAAATTGACTGTGTTCAAAACATGAGCTGGTTACAACAATGTCGGCAGTGTTGTCTTCAATTGGAAGATTGTAAGGATCCGTAATAACAATATCGACATCATTACCATCGTCAAAATCAAGACCAATATATTTTGATGGATTTGGCGCAAATTCTTTGATTGAACCATTTACATTTTTTGAACCAATTTCAACAATCGTTGGATTTTCGAAGTATTTTGAATAAGTTTCAAAAAATTGTTCTCCGTGCTTCATCGCTTCTGGGTGCATTACATTTTCCTCTAATTAAATTAAAAAATTCTGTTCTATTTCAACGCTTCAAGCATGACAGGCTCTTGCCCATGTTGAACTAAATCCCACATAGCTAGCAAATCGTCTTGGTGAATTTCTGCCCACGCTAAAACCAAACGTTCTTGTCGTGTTGGTAAATTGCTTTGTGTTATTTCAATCGGATTAAGCGTAATTCGCGCCGTTGAACCTTGAAAATCAGCGTGAATATGCGGCTGACTGGTTGATTTTGGATTGCGTTTCAAACGAATCACAATGCCATAAAACAAACTTAAAATTGCAAACTCGCTCTGATTCACAGGTGTTGAGGTCGCAAAGGTTTTTGTTTGTTTATTCGGGATGCCTTGGGCAATCGCTTTTTCATATAACGCTTCGATGTCACGCACTTGTTTTGGCATATTGAACAAATTGCACGTCGAGCGACGTGCTTCAATGCTGCGGCGAAAATCGGCAACGTGACTACGATTTTGCGAAAGCCAAACGGCTTTTTCTTCATAATCTTCGATGTTGTAAGTAATCAATTCGTCTAAACCAAGCGAGTGCAACAAACTACCTGCCATACGCGAAGCAAAAGTTTTGCCCGTTAAAGTTAAAATCGGCAAGCCCATAAATAACGCATCATTTGCCGTTGTGCCACCATTGAACGGCGTGCAATCTAAAAATACATCGGCAATTTGATAACGCGCTAAATAATCGGCAGGTGTCACACGCGAAGCAAAAATCAAACGTTCTTTTTCAACGCCATGAGCAATTGCGGCATTGACCATGTTGTCATGCGCCCATTCGTTATCAGCGAGCAACCATAAAACGCTGTTTGGCACACGTTTTAAAATTCGCATCCAACAAGAAAACATTTCTTCGGTGATTTTGTAGTTGTTGTTAAATGAACAGAAAACAAACGCATCGTCAGGTAATTCACAACTTTCGCGAGTTGGCTTTTGTCCAACAGGACGTTTTCTGTCCGACACTTGGAAAACGTGTGGCATATAAAGCGGTGTTTCGCTGAAATACGCCGCCAATTCAGGTGGAATCAAAAATTCGTCACCAATCACATAATCGATATTTGGCAACGCGGTTGTACCTGGAAAACCTAAATACGTTACTTGAACAGGCGCGGGGCGATACGCCAAAATGTTCGGACGCACGCCCGACGTTAAGCCTTGTAAATCAACCAGCAAATCAATTTCGTGTGAATGAATACAATGCGCCGCTTCTTCATCGCTCATTTGTCCGACGGGAATAAAATGATCCATTCCAGCAACCACACGCGCTCGCAAAGCCGAATCATCAGGCGGTGTTAAACAGAAACCGTAAATTTCAAACTTGTTACGGTCGTGCAATTCATACATTTCCACCGTCAAAAGTGAAACGGCATGGGTGCGAAAATCTGACGACAAATAACCAATGCGAATTTTATCGTGTTTGTATGGAACTTGATTTTCAACCAAATTAGGCAAATTTTTAGTAACTTTTTCAGCGACAAAACTTTGCGAATTTTCAAGTTGTTCTTGCGGGGCATTCGACGCACTGAGCATGGCGAGTGCCGATGTGCCTTCAATCATGGCTTTTTTTGATACGCCTAAAACAGGTTTATAAACAGGCCATTCACATTGTTTTTGACGCAAATGCACCCAATGCGAAATCACTTTTGGTTGGTCAGGATTGAGCAGCAAACTTTGGGTTAGAAACTTTTCTGATTCTTGGAACTGACGCTCTGTTTCTAACACTCGCCCCAAACGATTGAGCGCGAGAATATAGATTTTTTTATCATCGTCCGACAGTTGCGTGTATTCGTATTTTTCAACAATGCCGCGCCATTGATTTAAAGCATCTTCAATACGATTTTGACGTTCTAAATTCGCACCTAAATTGAAATGTCCTTGGGTAAAATCAGGGTGAATTTCAATTGCGTTACGATAGGCTTGCTCGGCTTTTTCGGGCATTTTTTGATTATCTAAAATCACCGCTAAATTGAAATATGCCGCGTAACGAACTGGTGAATCGGAATGTTTTAACCATGTTTCATAGAGTTCGATTTGTTCGGTTGGTGTGAGTAATTCACCAACGGAAAGCAATTCCATGATGTCCATTTGTTGCTCTGTTGCTTGTTCTAAAAAAGTTTCAAATGTTGCAGTGTGTTTTTTAGTCATAGTTTTCTCTAAAGAAATAAAACGAAATAATGCCTGTTTTCAGCAATTCTTATGCCGAAATACTAATTTTCTGAAGACGTGCATAATAAAAGCCGTCACAACCATTTTCGCCCGTTAAAATTTGCCAGCCGTGTTTTGCAGGATTTTTTTCAAAAGGAATTTCTTGAGCATTCGGCGTTGTTGCTAAAAATTCCGCGATTTGGTCTTCATTTTCGGCTTTCAAAATGGAACAGGTTGCATAAACGAGCAAACCACCTTCTTTTAGCATCGACCATGCGGCATTTAAAATTTGCGCTTGCAGCGCGGGGAGAGCAGTTAAATCATCAGCTCGACGTAAAAGTTTGATGTCAGGATGGCGGCGAATTACGCCCAAAGCAGAGCAGGGCGCATCGACCAAAATGCGGTCAAATTGTTTGCCATCCCACCAACTTTCAGGTTGCGTGGCATCGCCAACGATTAGCTGTGCGGATAAATTTAATCGTTTCAAATTGGTTTCAACACGCACCATTCGCGTGGCATCAATATCAACGGCGACGCATTCTACATCGGGTTGCGATTCCAAAATGTGCGCGGTTTTCCCAGCTGGTGCGGCGCATAAATCTAAAACACGTTGTCCTGCGTTCAATTCCAATAAACCTGCGGCAAATTGCGCTGCCGTGTCTTGAACTGAAACCATGCCTGTGTCGAAATTGGGCAATGTCGTCACGCCAACAGGTTTAAGCAATCGAATCGCAGACGGGCAAGTTTCAACCGCTTGCGCTTCAATTTCTAACTCGGCGAGTTGTTGTAAATACTTTTCGCGTGTTGTTTGCAACGCATTGACACGCAAAACCATCGGAGGCGGTTCATTTGCAGCTTGAAAAATGTGCGGTGCATTTTCGCCCCAATCGTTTTCGATTCGAGAAATTAACCATTTTGGATGCGAATACAACGCGACAGGATTTGAATTGGCGAGCGTTTCGAGTTGCTCTTGTTCACGCAAATAACGACGCAACAAGGCATTTATCAAATTTTTTGCCCACGATTTTTTGCGCGTAGCATCAACCGTTTCAGAAACCGCCGCGTGTGTTTTCACCCGCATAAATGCCAATTGATATAACCCAACTAGCGCGAGTGCGTAAATTTCAACATCTTTAATCGGTTTATCTAGCAGTTGAAATAACAAAAATTGCAAACGATGATAATAACGACAAACGCCATAACAAACCGCTTGCACAAAGGCTTTTTCTTGTGGATTTTCGAGCGTGGAAAGCGTGTGTTCTAACGCGCTAGTGAGCGATTGTCCGCCATCTAAAACGCGCACCAAAGTTTGCGCCGCTACAAGGCGCGTATTTTTACTCATTGATTTTTAACCCTGTTTTTGTCGATAACGATAATATGCCGCACACGCGCCTTCTGACGAAACCATCGTTGCACCGAGTGGATGTTCAGGCGTGCAAGTTGTGCCGAATTCAGCGCATTGTGCGGGTTTGATTAAACCTTGCAACACGTCGCCACTTTTACATTCAATCGGTTCTTGCGTGTTAATTTCGTCAACCGCAAAACGATTTTCAGCATTCCACTCGTCATAATCTGAATTTAACGCCAAACCGCTGTTTGGAATTTCACCCAAACCGCGCCAATTCCGATTCACCACGTTAAAAACGTTGTGAATTAACTTTTGAGCGGGCAAATTTCCTGCTTCTTTAACCACGCGCGTGTATTGATTTTCAACGGCAAAACGTTTTTCTTCGAGTTGTTTTACGCACAAATAAATGCCTTGCAAAATGTCTACGGGTTCAAAACCTGTCACGACAATTGGCATTTTATATTTTTCACAAATTGGCGCGTATTCATGAAAACCCATAATCGAGCAAACGTGACCTGCGCCAAGAAAACCTTGTACACGATGATTTTCAGTCGAAAGTAACGCTTCCATCACAGGCGGTACACGAACGTGACAAATTAGCAATGAAAAGTTTTTAAGCTGTTTCAATTTCGCTTGATACGCCGCGAGCGCAGTCGTCGGCGCAGTCGTTTCAAAACCGACACCAAAAAATACCACTTCTTTGTCAGGCGAATTTTCAGCAATGGCAAGCGCGTCGAGCGGTGAATAAACAATCCGAATATCTGCGCCTTGCGCTTTTAAACTCAGTAAATCTTGATGTGAACTTGGCACGCGCAACATATCGCCAAAGGAACAAAAAATAACATTCGGTTGTGCGGCAATGGCGAGAGCTTTATCAATATAAGCGAGCGGCGTGACGCAAACTGGGCAACCAGGCCCATGAATTAACTCAATTTCGTCAGCCAATAATTGGTCAATACCGTATTTGATAATGCTGTGTGTTTGTCCGCCGCAAACCTCCATAATTCGCCACTTTTGCGTCGTTAGCGACTTAATCGAATTGACCAATTCCTTTGCGAGCTGGGGATTGCGAAAGGCTTGGGTGTAATTCATAACGTTGCCTCAAAATCAGCTAAATCTTGAAAGGCTTGCAAACTAGCTAAGGCTTCTTCTTCGTCTAACACAGACAGCGCGAAACCCGCATGAACAATGACATAATCGCCCACATTGGCTTCGGGAACGTAAGCCAAACTGATTTCTTTTTGCACACCCGAAAAATCAACGAAACCTGTTTGAAGTAATTCGTCGGTGTTGGAATTTAAACTGATAATTTTGGCAGGAACGGCAAGACACATAAAAAAACTCGTTCAAAAGTTTGGAATGGCTAAAGCCTAAACATATTGCGACGTATTTTCAAACTTGAAGACGCGCGAATCACAGCAAGCTAAAATTAGTACGTTATAATGTGCCAACAAAAATTTTAAATTTGGATTTAAAACATGACTACTGATTATAAAAAAACGCTAAATTTACCGAATACAGGTTTTTCGATGAAAGCGAATTTAGCGCAACGCGAACCTGAGCAACTCAAAAAATGGCAAACCGCCGATTTGTACGGGCAAATCCGTGAAGTTTCCAAAGACCGTCCAAAATTCGTGCTACACGATGGCCCGCCGTATGCGAATGGTGAAATTCACATTGGTCACGCGGTTAATAAAGTTTTAAAAGATTTCATCATCAAATCCAAAACACTCAGTGGTTTCGACGCGCCTTATGTACCCGGTTGGGATTGCCACGGTTTGCCGATTGAATTACAAGTTGAAAAGAAAGTCGGCAAAGCAGGCGTGAAAGTCTCGCCGCAAGTTTTTAGAAATGCTTGCCGCGAATATGCCGCGAAACAAGTTGAAATCCAAAAAGAAGCCTTTGTGCGTTTAGGTGTTTTTGGCGATTGGGAAAATCCGTATTTAACGATGAATTTTCAATTTGAAGCCGACATTGTGCGTTCACTCGGACGCATTGCCGCAAATGCTCACATTGTCAAAGGTGCAAAACCTGTGCATTGGTGTACGGATTGTGGTTCTGCACTTGCCGAAGCAGAAGTGGAATATGAAGACAAACATTCGCCAGCCATCGACGTGCGTTTTGCGGCAGTTGATAGCGCAGACTTTTTGTTAAATTTCAGTTCGTCACAAGGTCACGGCAAAGTGTCGGTGGTGATTTGGACAACTACGCCGTGGACATTGCCTGCAAACCAAGGCGTGGCGATAAATCCAGATTTAACCTACGTTTTGGTGCAACATCACGATGAACGTTTAGTAATTGCTCAAGATTTGCTCGAATCGGCGATGCACCGTTATGGCAATTTGAATTACACCGTTTTGGCAGAATGCGAAGGTCGCGCGTTAGAAAATCAGTTATTGCAACATCCATTTTATGACCGCCAAGTACCGATTATTTTAGGCGACCACGTTACCACGGATGCAGGAACGGGCGCGGTTCATACTGCACCTGCTCACGGTCAAGAAGATTATGTTGTCGGACGTGTTTATGATTTACCTGTCGATTGTCCAGTCGGTGGCGATGGTGTGTTTTTGCCAAATGTGGAAATTTTCGCAGGCGAACACGTTTTCAAAGCCAATGCTCACGTTTTAGAAGTGTTGCATGAACGTGGTAATTTGGTTCACCAACAAACGCTGTTGCACAGTTATCCGCATTGCTGGCGACACCACACGCCGATTATTTTCCGCGCCACGCCGCAATGGTTTATTTCAATGAATCAAAATAAATTGCGTGAACAAGCCTTAGCCGAAGTGAAAAAAGTGGCTTGGATTCCTGAATGGGGACAAGCACGAATCGAAACCATGATGGAAAATCGCCCTGATTGGTGCATTTCACGTCAACGGACGTGGGGCGTGCCGATTGCGTTTTTTGTGCATAAAGAAACAGGCGAATTGCATCCGAAAACGGCTGAATTGATTGAACAAGTCGCGCAAAAAATTGAAAAATCAGGCATTGATGCGTGGTTTGATGCGACAGCCGCTGAATTTTTAGGCGACGAAGCAAGCGATTACGACAAAATGACCGACACGTTAGACGTTTGGTTTGATTCAGGCGTAACCCATGCAGCGGTTTTAGAGCGTCGAGGACAATTGCATTTTCCTGCCGATTTATATTTAGAAGGTTCAGACCAACATCGTGGTTGGTTTCAATCGTCGCTTTTAGCCTCAACTGCCATGAATGGCGTTGCACCTTATAAAACCGTTTTAACGCACGGTTTCACGGTCGATGCGAAAGGCGAAAAAATGTCGAAATCAAAAGGCAACGTCATTCCACCACAATCGGTGATGAAAACATTGGGTGCAGACGTGTTGCGTTTGTGGATTGCATCGACCGATTATCGCGGTGAAATGCGTGTTTCAGATGAAATTTTAGAACGTACTTCGGACGGTTATCGCCGTTTGCGAAATACGGCGCGTTTCTTGTTGTCGAATTTAAATGATTTCAATCCTGCTGAAGATTTGGTTGAAACGGCGAAATTATTGCCACTTGATCGTTGGGTGTTAGACCGTGCGTTTTCGTTGCAAGAAGAAGTCAAAGCCGCTTATGAAACGTATCAATTCCAAACAATTTTCCAAAAAGTGCATCATTTCTGCGTAATCGATTTGGGCAGTTTTTATCTCGACATCATCAAAGACCGTCAATACACCGCAAAAACCGATGGGCTGGCGCGTCGCTCAACACAAACCGCAATGTTCCACGTTTTAGAAGCGTTGACTCGTTGGATTGCGCCGATTTTGAGTTATACAGCGGATGAAATTTGGCAACATTTACCCGCTGTTCATCAACGTCCAGCATCGGTATTTTTAACAACTTGGTATGAAGATTTAGTGTCGTTGGATTCGACAACGGAATTCAATCATGATTTCTGGCAAATCGTGATGGATGTTCGTGCAGAAGTGAGTCAAGCTCTTGAGCATTCGCGCTCAACAAAAGAAATTGGTTCGTCACTTGGCGCAAATGTAGAACTCGAATGTGACGAAAAAACCTTTGCAACGCTTGATAAATTGGGCGACGAATTACGTTTTGTTTTCATTACCTCAGGCGTAAAAATTACTAAACTTAGCGATGCAATAAATTTTCAAGTAAAAATCAAAGTCATACCTTCAACTGCTCCAAAATGCGTCCGTTGTTGGCATCAACGCGAAGATGTAGGCTCACATTCTGAACATCCTGAATTGTGTGGACGTTGTGTTGAAAATATCGCATTAACTGGCGAAGGTGAGAAACGTCTTTATGCCTAAGTTTCCCATGTTGAAATGGTTGTGGCTTGCGTTTTTATCGCTCGGTTTAGACCAAGCCAGCAAAATCGCCATTGATAAAACGTTTGCGCTTTATGAATCGATTGCGATTGTGCCGTTTTTTAATCTCACTTACGTTCACAACACAGGCGCAGCGTTTAGTTTTCTGAGTGAAGCAGGTGGTTGGCAACGTTGGTTTTTCGCAGCGTTGGCAATCATCATGAGTACGATTATGACGATTTGGCTCACAAAATTAAAAGAACACGAAACGTTACTCGCTGTAGCGTTATCGCTGATTTTAGGTGGCGCGATTGGTAATTTAATTGACCGCCTCGCTTATGGTTATGTAATTGATTTTCTCGATGTCTATTACGGCACTTATCATTGGCCTGCGTTTAACATTGCCGATTCAGCGATTACGATTGGCGTGGCGTTGATGCTCGTGGATTCGTTTAAGTCTCAGGGAAAAGAGGCATGAAATCTCGCGACCGCCGTCACGGTTTAACAGTCGTCAATACAGGCGAAGGCAAAGGCAAATCATCCAGCGCATTCGGCATGGTGTTTCGCGCCGCAGGTTGGGACATGAATGTTTGCGTAATTCAATTCATCAAAGGGCAATGGCAAACGGGCGAACAAAAAGCCGCCCAACGTTTTGACAATATCGAATGGCACGCGCTTGGCGACGGTTTTACTTGGGACACCAAAAATCCTGAGCAAGACATTAAAACTAGCCGTGAAATTTGGGAATTTGCCAAAGAGCAGATTTTGTCGGAAAAGTTTGATGTGGTGTTGCTTGACGAAATAAATTACTGTTGCGGTTACGGTTGGATTTTAGGGCAAGAAGTTGCTGATTTTATTACCCAAGAAAAACCACCGTGGTTGCATTTGATTTTGACAGGGCGAAATGCCTCGCCCGAAGTAATTGCCGTTGCGGATACCGTGACCGAAATGACCAAAGTGAAACACGTTTTTGAAACAGGCGTGAAAGCAGAGCAGGGCATAGATTTTTAACACAACAATGAGGAATTGTTATGAGTGAAGAAGTAGAAGTAAAAGAACCGATGAGTCAAACCATGAAAATCGTGATTGCCGTGGTGGGCGTTTTTGTTGCAGGCTTTTTACTCGTGGGACAAAGCAAGCAAAAATCGACCGCTGAAATTGAAGCAGAATCGATGATTCGTAATTACGCCAACATTCAAGGCATGGCAAATCAAAAATGCCCTGCGGCAGTGGAAGAAGCAACGGGTGAAAAAGTCTTTTTCCCAAGCAAAACCGAATCTGATAAAGACACCTACATTACCTTATTTTGGGAAGGTGAAAATACAGCAAACGGTGGCTTTAAAAACGCTAGTTGCACATTAAAAGCCTCTTTAGGCGGAATTTCTGAATTGATTGTTGATGGTAAAACGCTTATCAAAAAATAAAAAATTCGCACTTTGAAGCTCGGCATTCTCATGATGTCGAGCTTCAATACTGGTTACGATTATTGGAGACGGCGAATCATGTTTAGTATCCAAAATGCTATAAAATTAGGGACGATGTTTGTCCTAACATTACTCATAAGTGCTTGCGATAAAACAGAAGAAAGTGCTTATCAGCCCATTTCTAGCTCTCAAAGCCCCAGTTTAATAACGGAATATGTTGTCGCAATTCACCCCTTGCACAATCCACAAAAATTGATGGAACTCTACAACCCCATTGTGGAATACATGAATAACAACATTCCCAACGCACATTTCAAATTAGAAGCCTCACGCAATTACGACGAATTTGAGAAAAAACTTTATGCGGGAAATTTCGCGTTTGCCATGCCAAATCCTTATCAAACCGTGCAATCGCTCAAACATGGGTATCACGTTTTTGGCAAAATGGGCGATGACGATGTTTTTCGAGGCATTATCCTCGTGCGTAAAGACAGTGGCATTCAAAAAGTGACTGACCTCAAAGGCAAAGCGGTTTCCTATCCTTCTGCAACCGCGCTCGCCGCAGCGATGATGCCACAATACTATTTACATACGCATGGTATTGACGTTAATCGAGATATTGAAAATCGCTATGTGGGTTCACAAGAATCTTCCATTATGAATGTGTTGCGTGGTCATGTTGCCGCTGGCGCGACATGGCCTGTGCCGTGGGAGGGTTTTAAAGTGGAACATCCCGATATGGCAAGTGAGTTAGAAGTAAAATGGCAAACGGAATCGATGCTAAATAATGGCTGGGTCGTTCACAACGATATTCCCAAACCTATTGCTGATAGATTTGCCACATTGCTATTTAGCTTACAAGACAGCGAGCAGGGAAGAGCAATGCTCGCGAAATTACCCATTTCACATTTTGAACCTGCAACAGATGAAACCTATCGCCCTGTCCATGATTTTTTAGAAAAATTTTCTAAAGCGGTTCGTCCTGTTGATTATTGACTTGCCGAAATCTCATGAACTCAATCCGCTGTATCTTTAGCCAATTAACAGGCGTTTGGAGTCGTTCCATTCGCCGCCAATTGGCGTGGTCATTTTCACTCGTGTCACTTATCGTCATTTTGGGTGCAGGGTATTTTCTGTTCTCTTTTCAACAAAATTTTCTTTACACGCAAAATACAAAAAGAGCCTTTGATATAGCTCGAACACTTTCATTTAGCAGTTCATCGTGGGTGTTAGCCAATGATGTGGAAGGTTTGCAAGAAGTGTTGAAAGGGGCAATGGGAATCACAGACCTTAAATTTGCTGTCGTGATTTCACCAAGCGGCGAAGTGTTAGCGGCAACAAAACCTGAGTATATCGGGCAATTTTTCAACGATGAAATTAGTCAAAAATTATTAAGATTACCTAGCAAGCCACAAATTTTGCTCGATGAATACAATCTTATTGATATTGCCGTCCCCATTGAAGTGAGTAATAACTTTATTGGCTGGGTGCGAGTTGAACTTACGCGAGACACCTCAAATGCGAATTTGCAAAAAATTGCTTTGGCAGGTTTGGGCATTGCCGTGTTGTTTGTGTTGCTCATTACCGTTATTGCGACAGGATTAGCACGGCGATTAACAAAGGGCTTAGACAAGTTAGCAAAAGTTGCCAATGATGCAGAGCATGGGCTTGAATTCAAACGCGAAGAGGTTAAACGTTGCGATGAAATTGGCTTACTTGCGACGCATTTATACCGAATGCTTGATGCGATTGAAGAAGGAAAAAAAGCACAGATTGAAAATACGGCAAAATTACGCGCCATATTTGAAACGTTGCATGATTTGGTTTGGCTTAAAAATGCAGATGGCGTTTATCTGGCGTGTAATCCGATGTTTGAGCGTTTTTTTGGGGCGAAAGAATCTGAAATTGTCGGAAAAACAGATTACGATTTTGTTGACCTTGCATTGGCTGATTTGTTTCGTGCCAATGATAACCACGCCATAGCGGCGATGAAATCGGTGATGAACGAAGAATGGGTAACGTTCGCTGACGATGGCACTCGTGCGTTACTCGAAACCGTTAAAACGCCTATGTATGACGCTGACGGGCATTTGATTGGTGTGCTAGGTATTGGTCGAGACATTACTCAGCGCAAACAAGCTGAAGCCGAATTGAAACAACACCGAGATCATCTTGAAAATTTGGTTGAAGAACGAACTGCCGATTTAATCATTGCAAAAGAAGCTGCTGAAGCCGCAAATATCGCTAAAAGCACGTTTATTGCGACAATGAGTCATGAATTACGCACGCCGTTGAATGCGGTTTTGGGATTTTCAGAACTGATGAGCCGCGATGAAGCCACTACAGAATCGCAAAAAGAAACACTCGGTATTATCAATCGCAGTGGGGCGCATTTACTGAATATGATTAACGACGTGTTGGATATTTCTAAAATTGAAGCAGGTCGTCTTGATGTCGATATTCGAGCCTTCGATTTAATCAAATTATTAAACGATATTGGCGAAATGATTAACGTGCGAGCAGCCAGCAAACAGTTAGGTTTTTCTGTAAATCTCGCGGCAGATATACAACGTTTCGTTAAATCAGACTGTGGCAAATTGCGGCAAGTGCTTATCAATTTGCTCGGCAATGCGGTTAAATTTACCAAACATGGCGAAGTGTCGTTGAATGCTCACACGGAATTCTACTCATCACTTGATACCTTGATGTTGGTAATCGAAGTGACTGATAGCGGCGTAGGCATTCCTGAAAACAAACTCGAAGAATTGTTCAAACCGTTTGTGCAATTGGTTCAAGAAAATGCCGATGTAAAAGGCACGGGACTAGGTTTGGCGATTTCTAAATCGCTGATTGAACTCATGGGCGGGCATATCAGTGTAAGCAGTGTGTTAGGCGAAGGTTCTACATTTAAAATTGAATTGCCTGTTGCTGTAGCAAGCCTTTCTGATATTGCGGCAGAAGAAAATTATCGTGACGTTAAAAGTCTTGCGCCAGACCAGCCGAACTGGCGATTACTCGTTGTCGATGACAGTGTAGATAACCGATTATTGCTCGTTACGATGCTTGCAAATATAGGTTTCCAAGTGCGTGAGGCTGAAAATGGTCAAGAAGCCATTAACGTATTTAAACAATGGCAGCCCGATTTGATTTGGATGGATATGCGTATGCCCGTCATGGACGGTTATGAATCAACGAGCAACATTCGGCAACTTGCAGGCGGCGACAAAGTGAAAATTATCGCTTTGACTGCCAGTGCCTTCATCGACCAACATAATGATATTATCAAAGCGGGTTGTGATGCGGTATTGCATAAGCCGTTTCATATTCCTGAAATTTTTGCCGCATTGAGCAATCAATTGGGCGTTAAATTTATTTACCAAGATGCGCCTGTCACGGCAATATCACCCACTTCAAAACTCACAGCTGACATGATGGCAACGTTACCAGTGGAATTACGAGAAGAATTAAACGAAGCAACGTTAGCACTTGATACCGATGACATTGAGGCGGTCATTGTGAAAATTCGCATACTGGAACCTGAAATTGCAGACAGTTTAGAGGCATTAGCAAAAGGTTATCAATTTGACCAAATTATTCAGCTTATTGAAGCCATGAATGGATAAAAATTATGAACAAAGATTTATCTGCGTTTACCAACAGCCTAAGACTAACGATGGGGATGTTCATGGTCGTGGCGGTTACGTTTAGTGTTTATGTCTATTCAGAAAAACGAATTGATCGCGCCAATGAATTGCGCTTGCAATCTTATCTATTCGCTGACGAATTACGTCAATCTTCGGACGACTTGACACGCATGGTGCGTAGTTATGTGATGACGGGTGATAAAAGCTATAAACAGCATTATGTAGAAATTATGGACATTCGTGATGGTAAGAAACCGCGTCCTGTCGATTACAACAATATCTATTGGGATTTGGTGTTTTCCGATGATGTGCGCCCATCACCGAGCGGTGAATCTATCCCTTTGTTAGAACTTATGCGTGAGATGGGTTTTTCTGAAAAAGAATTTTCCTTGCTTGCACAAGCCAAAGCGAACTCCGATGCACTCACGAATGCTGAATTTTCGGCAATGGCATTGATTGAATCAACCACCCCTTCTACCGAAGAAAATTTGCACAAAGCATTTGATTTACTGTTTGACGAATCTTATCACCGCGCGAAAGCAGAAATCATGCGCCCCATCCACGAGTTTTACCAAATGATGGATGCTCGAACTTTAAAAGCCGTTCATTCCTCTGAAAATGTAGCAACGATGGTGCGAATAACACTTATCGCATTTGGTCTTCTTCTCGCTTATACGTTACGACTTTCTTATCGTGCGTTATATAAAACATTAGGTTGCTCTGTGGGGGAATTAAAACAATTGATTGTTCGTTTGGGCAGTGGCGATTTTTCGTCACCAATTCCTGTTGATAAAAACAAAAAAAACAGTGTGTTAAGTTGGTTGTCTGAAACGCAAATCAACCTTTTCCGCATCGATACCGAGCGTAAGCAAGCCGAAATTGAACTCAAAAAATACCACGACAATCTTGAAAAATTGGTCGAGGAGCGAACGCTTGCACTTTCTGCTGCAAAAGAAGCCGCAGAAGCGGCAAATATCGCTAAAAGTACGTTTATTGCGACGATGAGTCATGAATTACGCACACCACTTAATGCGATTTTAGGTTTTTCGGAGCTGATGAGTCGCGATGAATTGACTAACGAGGCACAAAAAGACACGCTTAGCATTATCAATCGAAGCGGCGCACATCTACTCAGTATGATTAACGACGTGTTAGACATTTCAAAAATTGAAGCAGGGCGACTTGAGGTGGATATTCAAGCGTTTGATTTAATCAAGTTACTCAATGAAATTGGTGAAATGATTAACGTACGAGCGCAAAGTAAGCAGTTATTTTTTAGCGTAGAGCTTGCCGCAGACATCCAACGTTTTGTGAAATCTGACAGTGGCAAATTGCGGCAAGTGTTAATCAATTTACTGGGCAATGCGATTAAATTTACCGAAAAAGGTGAGGTCAGATTACACGCTTGCACCATGCCATCTGAATCGGTTGATAGATTATTACTGGTGATTGAAATCATTGATAGTGGCGTAGGCATTCCCGCAGATAGGCTCGATGAACTTTTCAAGCCATTTGTGCAATTGGTTCAAGAAAATGCGGATGTAAAAGGAACAGGCTTAGGTCTCGCTATTTCCAAATCATTGATTGAGCTAATGGGCGGACAAATTAGCGTAAGCAGTGTGCTTGGTTTGGGTTCGACATTTAGAATTGAATTGCCTGTTGCACCTGCAACACTTACCGACATTTCTACTGAAGAGAATTATCGCGCCGTGCAAAGCCTTGCGCCAGCTCAACCAAATTGGCGATTACTCGTCGTTGATGACAGTGTGGATAATCGCTTGTTATTGGTTTCCATGTTAGTTGGCGTAGGTTTTCAAGTGCGTGAAGCGGAAAATGGTTTAGAAGCCATTGAGGTGTTTAAACAATGGCAACCGCATTTGATTTGGATGGATATGCGAATGCCGATTATGGATGGTTACGAAGCGACGGGGAAAATTCGCCAACTTGTCGGCGGTGATAAAGTAAAAATTATTGCGTTAACTGCCAGCGCGTTTGTTGAACAACATCGTGACATTGTTAATGCGGGTTGTGATGCCGTGTTGCACAAACCGTTTCATATTCCCGAAATTTTTGCGGCATTAAGTAAGCAGTTAGGCGTTAAATTTATTTATGAAAATGCGCCTGTTACTGCCTCATCACCTACGTCGAACATTACAGCTGACATGGTGGCAACATTGCCAGTAGCATTGCAAGAAGAATTACATGAAGCAACGTTGACACTCGATACCGAAGCAATCGATGCCGTTATTGTGAAAATTCGCGCTCTCGAACCTGAAATGGCGGACAGTTTAGAGGCATTAGCAAAAGG
>JAQTXN010000239.1 GCA_028688755.1 Methylococcales bacterium
CCTGTTGATAACGCAGTAATTAACGCCGCCGCTGTGAAAGCCCAATTACCCATCGAACAATTTATTTTTGGTCGCCCTGCACATTTACAAAATGCGTCGCACGAAGAATTTGAAAAACACGTTCAAAAAGCATTAGTCACCATTGAAGTTGAAGGATTTACGCGCCCAGAACTCGCAGGTTTTTACCCACTTTCAATGAGTTCACGCACGCAAGTTTATAAAGGTCGTTTGAATTCAGGCGAAGTAATTCCGTATTTCAAAGATTTATACGACACCGACCACGAAATCAGTACGTTATTTTTCCATACTCGTTTTTCAACGAATACCGCGCCTGCAACGATGATGGCGCAACCGTTCCGCTACATGGCGCATAACGGCGAGTTGAATACTGATAAAAAAAATCGTCTCAGCGAAAACGCAATTGCACGTCAACATAACAAATCAGTTTGTTTCCCTTGTGGACAATCCGATTCGAGCCGTTTAGACCAAACGCTGACACGCCGCATTAACGAAGATAATTTGAATATCGTTGAAGCGATTTTGGCGATGATGCCGCCTGCTTGGGAAAACGACACCACGTTATCGCCAGAAGTTCGTGCCATGCTTGAATATTTCAGTTTGTACGAAGAAAAAAATGATGGTCCAGCGGCGTTGATTTTCAATGACGGCATTCGTGTTGGTGCGCGTTTAGATCGTTTAGGTTTGCGTCCATTGCGCTCAGTTGAAACGACGGATTATTTAGCAGTGATGTCCGAAGCGGGACAAATTGATTTTCCACCGCAAGACGTTTTAAAACGTGGGCGTATTGAAGCAGGCGGAATGCTGTATTTTGATCACAGCACAGGCGAAGCCTACGATTCGCACCAAGTTTTAGCAAAACTTGCAAAAGAAAAAGATTACGCGGCATTGTTAAAACAACGCGCTGTGAATTTGTCAGATTTGCCAAAAGTGGATTTAAGCGAACTCAGCGACGAAAACGAGTTGAACGTTGACCAACGTTTTACCGCATATTCGCTCAATCAAGAAAGTTTCCGTTTCTTGCTTGACCCAATTTTAGCCACAGGCATGGAACGTATTTCCGCGATGGGTTACGGGCTTGCACCGAACGCGCTTTCTGGTGGCGAAGGCCGTATGTCGCGTTATTTCAGCCAACGTTTTGCCCAAGTGACCAATCCACCGCTCGATTCAATTCGTGAAAGCGATGGCATGACATTGCGCGTGGCATTGGGTGCAAAACCAACCTTTTCAGAATACAGCAAACAGCTCGTTATCGAAAGTCCGATTTTGCAACGCACGCAATTAGAGCAAATTCGCCGTCAAACAGCTGTTTCGACAATTACGTTAAACGCGCTTTATACGCCTGATTTCGACAATGTTGAAGGCAATGAATATGCGTTGAATCGTGCAATCAATACAGTTTGTGATGAAGTTGAGAAAGCGGCGCGTAATAATATCGGCATTATCATTTTAAGCGACGCTAAAATCAGCAAAACGCAAGCTGCAATTCCTGCATTGTTAATGGTTGCGGCGGCAAATCAACGTTTAGTGCAACAAGGTTTGCGCTTTAATTCATCGTTGATTTCAGAAACAGGACAAGCCGCAAGTCCGCACGATGTGGCAACAATTTTAGGATTTGGCGCGTCAGCGATTTGTTCGTTGAGTGTTCACAATCGCGCGATTACGCAGTATTCAGGTGCAGACCAACAAAAAGCTCTCGATAAATTTTCAAAAGGCACAGAAAAATCGCTCATGAAAACTATGGGTAAATTCGGTTTGTGTACGGCTGAAAGTTATATTGGTGGTGAATTTTTCGAGTCGAATTATTTAGACACCGACGAACCAAAATTGCATCCGTATTTCCCAAACATTCATTCGTCAGTTGGCGGCGTGCGTTACAGCGATATTGCCGCAAGCGCAACCGAATGGCATCACAAAGCCCTTTCTGTTGAAACCGAAAAAGACATTCCGTTCTTAGGCTTGTTCAAAGAACGTCAAGATGGCGCGGGGCATTCTTACGGCAACACGGCGGTGCGTGAATATATTCACATGACCGACGAAGCGATTTTGTATATTCCACAAGAAAAATCAGCAGAAGCGAGTGATTTAGCGTATTTGGATTTAGGTTACGAAAAACGCACACCGCAGCAAATTGATAATTTTGGCATTACGCCAGCGTATCGCAGTTTTGCGAAAAATCTCTACGAAGAACGTGATGCGCGACCAGCGGCATTGCGTGATGTGATGGATTTTCCTGCGGATGTGTCGAATGCGGAAAGTGTTGATGATTTCGATAAAATTTTAGGCAAACAAAATTTGCGCGGAAACGTCAATTATTTGATTCGTGGTTTGTCGGTTAGAAAATTGGATGAAGTTTTCAAAGTCGCGTTCACGGAAAATAACAGCCAAGCACGTTTGCAAAACTTAGCGGCACATTTGAAAAAACGTTTTGTGGATGATTTCCATCTCGTGTCATGCGGATTGAATGTTGCCGCCGATGCGTTGCGCGTTGAAAACGTACCCGCAGGCAGTTTGTTGTCGGATTA
>JAQTXN010000091.1 GCA_028688755.1 Methylococcales bacterium
GTAAAGTAGCCACATACCGCGCGATGACCAGCGAAACAAACTTTTAAAATAACGTAATAACACTTCACTGCCGCCTTGAGACCAACGCACACGCTGTTTCCAAAGTCCATTCATCGTTTCAGGCATCAACACCCAGCAAAGCGCATTCGGTTCAAAACGAATTGTCCAACCCGCAAGCTGTAATTTCCAACTAATATCAATATCTTCGGTAATCATGTCATTGCTCCAATAACCCACATTGTGCAACGCTGTTTTACGGAATGCCGCAATCACACCTGAAACCGTAAAAACTTTGCCATAAGAACGTTGGGCGCGTTTAATCATGCCGACAATTGCAGAAAACTCACCAACTTGAATGCGCCCCAAAAGTGTTGAACGGTTGCGAATGCGTGGATTACCTGTAACGGCACCAACGTTAGGGTTTTCTTGAAAATGCCTAACCATCCAACCCACCGCGTCAGGCGATAAAAGGGCATCGCCATCAATACAAACTAAAATTTCACTTTTGGCAAGCAACGCCGCCGTTCGTAAGCCCATTGCTTTGCCTTGGTTAGTGGCTAAATTTACTACACGCAAATTGTCATACTTTTCAGCAAGTTCATGCAAAATTTCGAGTGTGTTATCTTTGCTGCCGTCGTTAATGGCGATAATTTCAAAATTTGGATAATGTTGCTGTTGCAAAATACCAATCGTTTCACGAACATTTTCACCTTCGTTGTAACAAGGAATGAGAATGGAAACTGACGGACATTCTTCTTTTTTTAAATTCGGTAAAGGCGATTGATGCCATTCATAACGCAAACAAAAAATAATCGCGCCAAACATCCACACATACGCCATAAACAGCGGGTAGTAATAAATAAAATCCTCAATTTCGCTATCAATTGGCGACCACCACGTTATAAAAATCTGCCAATTATTTAAAATTTCCGTATAAAAATTCATCATTTATTGCAACTCAGGCAAAGAAAAGTGTTGTTTCAAATCTTCTAAACGCGGTTGGTCTTCAAACACGTTATCAGGATAATAACCGATATGTTTTGCCCCCAGTTTTTTTAGCAAATTCAACTGTTCAACAAATGTTTTACTCGGGATTTTTTGTTTCGTTTTCCAATCGACTGCTTGCAATTCAAACACCATTTTTTTCAAACCATCTGGTTCTTTTGCGGCGGTTTTAACGAGAGTTGTTAGCCATTCATTCGGATTTTTCGCTTCTTCCATAAATGGCATGGCTTCAATGGCAACGTAATCATAATGATTTAAAAAGGCTTTAAATGATTGTGCATACCATTCTTCACTGTACGGTTCGAGTAAAGGCAAGGCGTAAAAATTTCGTGCGGTTTGAATATACGGACGATAAAAACGCACACGATTGGTTAATTCATCGGTGAATTGGGCAATCAGTTCGGTTTTATGTTTTGCCCATTCCAAACGGCTTTTACTGGTAGCGCGTAATTTAATTATGTCGTCAGAAATGCCCCAAACCTGTTTCCCGTAAGCAAGTGCGGCAGGTGAGGCATCTTCAAAATCAGACAAAATCCCGTCATCGTGAAAAAGTACGCCGTCAAAATTGCAGTATTTACCTAAATCTTCGTAAATTTCAGCAACGTATTCACGCGCATCCGCGTTAAATGGCGAAAGTCGGGTATAAATGTGACTCGATTGTTGTGCTTTTCCGTCTTTGAATTCTTGAACGTACCACGATTTATCAATATCTTTGCTTTGATACGCCATAATTGGTAGCCACGCATAAACTCGAACCGCCGCGCGTTTTTTGAGTTGCCATGCAACGCGATTAAATAAAT
This sequence comes from Methylococcales bacterium, assembly GCA_028688755.1. GTDB lineage: Bacteria > Pseudomonadota > Gammaproteobacteria > Methylococcales > Methylomonadaceae > UBA10906. The sequence goes on from JAQTXN010000091.1 coordinate 1,806, forward strand.
CTTGGCGTACAGGTAAATGACGATTTGGAAAATATAACGCTTCCGCATTGCCGTCGCCGTCAGGGTCGGCAAAGGCTTGTAAATAGACGTTATTGATGTGCATTTCTTTGATACGTTGAACGAGTAAGCCGATATTTTTTTCAGTTTGCTCTGGGTCTTTATCGTACAAATAATCCATGTCAACGTGCGCTACTCGCGCGTGTTGTTCAACGCGCAAGCCTGTGACAATTTCAGCGAATTTAGGAATTTTAGGGTCATCAACAATAATCAAACGTTTCAAAACATCTAAATCTGCAAGTGTGTTGAAGCCGTCAACCAAGCCCATCGTGATTTGAAATCCAGCTTCTTTTGCCGCAGAAATCGTCATGGCATTGTATTCACCGTAAGGCCAAACCATGACTCGCGGACGAATGCCTGCATGTTGAAAAATAAAATCGGAACTCTTGAGCATTTCAGCGCGAATTCTTGTGCGATATTGTTCGTCGTTTTCGTAAATCAACATCGGGTCGTCGTAAAGACGTGTGACGGCGGCGGCTTGGGTATTACCTTGAGGATTGGCAACGATGCCAGTGTGAAAACTGTAAGTATGTGACGCAATTTCAACTAACCCCGAATTAGCAACTTCGCGTACTTGTTCCCAATTCATTAGCGGTTTGCCTGGATCGTCAGCGGTCACTTCGCCGTCCATCCATTTACCAACTAGCGCAACTGACGCGGGATAATGATATTTTTTCAAAAGCGGAAAAACTTTGGTGTAAAAACTTAAATAGCCGTCATCAAAGGTAATTAAAACCGCTTTTTCAGGCAATGTTGATTTACCTGCCGCTGCATCTAAAACCGTTTGAACACTCACAACACTGTACCCATTTTTCTTGAGCCAAACGAATTGGTCTTCTAAAAAATGTTTGTTCACTTCCATTCGGTCAAATGGCGCGACAACGTCTTCTTCGTCAATAATGTCGTGATAGTTTAAAACTAAAAAATGCCCGTCTTTACTGTGAACAAATGGGCTAAAAATCAAAAATACGAATAAAAAAATAGTGCGAGTCAAACGGGAAAATCTATTCATTTAGGTGCGCTCAATTCTAAAAAACGACGAGAGTTGTTAATAACAGGCGGCAAACCATCTGTTGGAGATAAAGATGGTTGCAATTTTGATGCCGCAGGTTTTTCTGGCGCGGGTTCGAGCGATTCTTCTTCATCGAGTAAATCAATATCGTCTTTAGTTGGAACGTTGCCGTCATGGACGAGGTATTCACGACGTTGCTGATAGGCGTTTTTAATGAAATTGTAACGATCACCACCAGCGGCTTCGTTAATCATTTTTTCAGTTCCCATTAACGTCGCACGAGTATTGGTTACATCTAAGGCTTTTGCACCTGTCGTTGCTGCTGTTACGGCAACGCCGCCACCAAATAAAAAGGTGTAACTAAACGGATTTAATAGCGCGTCGCCAAGCATACCCCCCACTTCGCGTGGCGAACTAGGTCCCACAAAGGGCAACATTAAAAAATCTCCTGCGGGAACGCCCCAAAAACCTAAGGTTTGTCCAAAATCTTCGTTGTGTTTGGGTAAATCAATCATACTTGCAACATCAACAACCCCTAAGCCGCCTGCAGTGGTATTGACAATAAATCGACTTGCATCCATGCCGCCTTGTGTCATCTTGAATTGCATTAAATCGTTAGCAGTGACACCAATATCGTTGATGTTACTAAAAAAGTTGGTTACACCTTTTTGTACTACATCAGGCGTTGCCCACATATAACCTTTCGCAATCGGTTTTAAAATGTTGGCATCTAAACTTTCATTGAAAGAATGCACGCTACGATTGAAACCTTCAAATTTGTCAGCGGTTTTCTGTGGCTCGGATTCTTTGATTGTCGTTGTTGAACATCCAACGCTAAAAAGTAGGCAGGTAGTAGTGAAAATTTTCCGTAAAGTCATAAACGTAAAAAAGGGCAAGTGACGGGAGGAGCTTCCTAAGTGCGATTATTCTACGGCTTTACAGGCATTGCGGTGATAATTTTTTTGAAGCAAAACCATCATCCTTCATTTTCATAATAGGCAAAACAACCGCGACCATTATTTTTTGCAAGATAAAGCGCGGTATCTGCACAATCAATCAATTTTTCTGCATTATCGCCATGCTGCGGATAAAAACTTATCCCAATACTTGCACCAATTTCGACGATCTCGCCGTTTGATAGAACAAATGGTCGTGTTAAATTCGCAATCACCTTTGTTGCAATTTGTGCTGCGTCACACGTTGCCTCAATATGCTCTAGCACAATTACAAATTCATCACCGCCTAAACGCGCCATCATATCGCTTTCTCGCAAGCATGAAGGAACGCGAACCGCCACTTGCTTTAACAAATCATCACCTGCGGCATGTCCTAACTTATCATTCACCATTTTAAAATTATCTAAATCCATCATGAAAATAGCGAGTTTCTTTTTTTCTCTATGACTTAACGCAATCGAGTGTGTCAAACAATCCAATAATTTTCGGCGATTTGGCAAACCTGTAAGCGTGTCATGAAAAGCGAGCTGCTTAATTTTTTCTTCGGCTTTTAGCTGCTCGGTAACATCGCGTTGAATGGCTAAATAATGATCAATTTTTCCATTATTTATAATAGGGGTAATAAACGCTAAAACGCAGTATATTTCACCGTTTTTACGACGATTCGTAATTAAACCATGCCATGAATCACCCGCTTGAAGCGTTTGCCACATTTCTTTATACAACAATGGGTTATTTTTGCTAGAACGAAATAAACGAGGCGTATTTCCAATCAATTCTTCACTTTCATAACCTGTCAACTCACCACAAGTGCGATTAGCATATTCAATTTTTGCGTTCAAATCCGTAATAAAAATGGATACAGGACTTTGTTCAACAGCCAGCAACAATTTTTGATTTTCACGTTGCAAACGCTTGAAACGGCGATTGGCTTGAATTAAAAAAATAAAAAATGATAATGCGAGTAAAGCAAAAAATGAAAGCATCACAACGCCTTCTCGATAACGCCAAATGACATCTGCAAAATCAAAGTATTTTAATTCATCAGGATGTGTGCGTAAGCGCAGCATCAACACTTCAACGGGGGTGTAATCGGCTGGGGAATTAAAACCCGCGATACCCGCCGCTTTTGCAACGTCGCTATCTGCTTGAATACTTAACAGCGTTAAACTGATTTTGCGCGTCAATTCAGGATCTATATACCTGCTAACGCTAAATGCCCATTCGGGATAGTGAGTTGTTGAATGCACAGAATGAATTTTGCGTGTCGAGTCTGTGTCTACTTCGTGCGGAGCAATAATTTTAATTGTTGCGTTATCATGCAGTTTTAACTGGCCTGCGTTTTCTAAACTTTCCAAAACACCACTACGCACAAAGCCTGCATCAGCTTTGCCCGCCAGCACTTCGTTGACGGCGTTATCGTGTGGCATTCCTGTAAAAACATAACTTTTTGCTTTGATTTGTTTTTTTTCTAATTCCCAACGTTGCATTAGATAACCGCCAAGTGAATTTTCAGACGGTGAGGCAATGACTTTATGGTCTAAATCTGCCAATGTTTTAATATCTTCGCGGTCAGCGCGAGTAAAAATGACACCTGCAAATTCGGCGGTTGGATGCCCTTGATCAAGTGTAATCAAGGTTGCAACAGCGTTCGTCACTAATTTATTTTTGAGCAAAATGTAATGCTCAGGATTGGTGAGAACTAAATCGACTTGTTTTTCTTTGGCTGCTTTATCAAGCTCAGGATAGGTGAGTGGTAATAATTCAACGTGATAACCCACTAAATTTTTTTCTAATTCTTCTGCTAACGGTTGCCATTTCGCAAACGTGATGTCTTTTGGTCGAAATGACAAAACACCAAAACGGAGTGTTTTTGCCATTTCATCTGCTAAAACCGTTTGCATGAAAAATAACAGCGATAAAGAAATTAGAAACAGACGTAGCATTATTTTTAGTAGTTGTTGTAAGGAATAGCAGCTTAACGCAACATGCAGCGATTAAAAATGTAGCAGCGAATGCACGTCATAACCGACTAATTTTTCCCGACCATTTAAAAAATCAAGTTCTACTACAAACGCCAATGCTTCAACCGTTGCACCTAATTTTTCAACCAGTTCACAACTTGCTTTTGCTGTGCCACCCGTTGCAAGTAAATCATCAATTAACAATACTTTATCGCCTTGTTCAAACGCATCGATGTGGGCTTCTAACGTTGCGCTGCCATATTCTAAATCGTACGAAACACTTTGCACATCATACGGTAATTTGCCTGGTTTGCGTAGCGGCACGAATGGCAAGCCCATTTCCCATGCCACCAAGCTGCCAAAAATAAAACCGCGTGCTTCCATACCCGCAATCACGTTAATGTCGCAGCCTAAAAAGGGTTGAATCAACTGATGTACAGCGAGTTTTAACGCTGCTGGGTCTTTCACTAACGGAGTAATGTCTTTAAAAATAATCCCTTCTTTTGGGAAGTTTGGAATATCGCGGATTTTGGATTCTAAACGGTTCATTTAAGCCTTCCCAAAGAAACGTAAAATAATAAACATTAAACTCACTGATGCGAATGCAGTACCGACAACCCATTTGATAATTTCAAATTTTACGTCTGCAATTTCGCGGCGAACTAACTCAATTTTGAATTCAGTTTCTTTAATTCGCGCGTCTAAATCTCGGTTAGTGACAGTATCATCAAGTTTGTAATCATGTTTTGCTTGTTCAACTGCGGCGGTTGCAGTTTTACTGTGCAAATTTGCAATCAATTCAGCTTGTTGCTCATTGAAACCGACGCTTTTGAGTTCGTTATAAAACTCGTGAATGTTTAAAACGGTCGCGCTCATTGTTTTTCCTTTTTAATTCAAACGCACACGCGGATCGACTAACGTGTAAGAAATATCAGTTAATAGTAGTCCGAAAATGTAAAGCACTGAACCTAAAAACACCATCGCGCGAACAATGGCAAAATCTTGGCTGTTAATCGCATCAATCGTATAACTACCTAAACCAGGAATACTGAAAAACGATTCCATAATCAAACTGCCCATAAAAAGCAGCGGCAAAATTACTACAACGCCCGTCAAAATTGGAATCATGGCATTGGGCAAAACATGGCGAAATAGAACCTGTGTTTGCGTTAATCCTTTTGCTCGTGCTGTGCGAACATAATCTTTTTCTGCTTCTTCTAAAAACAACGTTTGATACCAGCGAACACCCGAACCAACGCCTGTAAAAACACCAATTGCAACAGGTAGAATCAAGAATTTAATCATCGAAAAGCCATCGTCATAACCTGAAATTGGCACCAGTTTTAATACTTTTGCGACTAAAAATTGTCCACTGATAATGTAAAACAGTGACGAAATAGACATCAGCATCACGCACACAATAATCCCTAGTTTTTCAATCGCGCTGCGGCGAAATAACACCATGAGTAACGCACACGTTACATTTACCGCTAAACCAATCAACAACGTTGGCAAAGCTAACGCCAAACTCGGCACAGCGCGTTCTGAAATATCTGCACCGATATTGCGCCCGCTGTCCGACGTGCCAAAATTAAACATCATCAAGCCAACTGATTTCGTATAAAAAATGGTTTGGGTGATTTTTTCGCTGCCTGCAACGTCCGAATTCCAAAGCAGCGGTTTATCGTAACCGTGTTGTTGTTTCCAATTTTGAATCGCATTTTGCGTGACGTGTTTTTGTCCAAGCTGCATTCGCGCCATATCATCGGGACTGTTGACCACAAAAAATAATGTAAAGGTCAACACATTCACCGCAAACAACAGCGGCAGAGCGTATAAAAATCGGCGCAAAATGTAGCTAATCATGACTTTTAATCATCACCAAGTTGTGTCAATAATTCTGCCTGATGTTCACTGATTAACGGTTGAATCACTTGCTCTAAACCGCCTTGCATAATGTCATCGAGTTTATAAAGCGTTAAGTTAATTCTGTGGTCAGTTAAACGACCTTGCGGGTAATTGTAAGTGCGAATACGTTCGCTGCGGTCGCCGCTACCAACTTGCAATTTACGCAACGACGATTGCTCTGAATGTTGTTTTTCTTGTTGAGCAGAAAGAATCCGTGACGCGAGTAGCGACATGGCACGCGCTCTATTTTTGTGTTGTGAGCGTTCGTCTTGGCATTCCACAATTGTTCCTGTTGGAATGTGCGTAATACGAATTGCAGATTCAGTTTTATTGATGTGCTGACCGCCTGCGCCCGAAGCACGAAATGTATCCACTTTTAAATCAGCAGGATTGATGTCAATCGAATCAATTTCTTCAACTTCAGGCATGATGGCAACGGTACACGCTGATGTATGAATTCGACCTTGTGATTCGGTTTCAGGAACACGTTGAACGCGATGCGTGCCTGATTCAAATTTGAGTTGTGAATACACGTCACGTCCTGAAACGCGCAAAATAATTTCTTTATAACCGCCGTGTTCGCCTTCGCTTTCATTGATAATTTCAGTTTGCCAACCTTTTTTCTCGGCAAAACGCTGATACATTCGTGCTAAATCGCCTGAAAAAATCGCTGCTTCGTCGCCACCTGTTCCTGCGCGAACCTCTAAGAAAATGTTGCGTGTGTCATTCGGGTCTTTTGGTAACAACAACACTTGCAATTCATTTTCTAAGGCTTCGATGTCATTTTCAGTTTCTGAAATTTCTTCTTTAGCCAGTTCACGCATTTCAGGATCGCTGTCATTTGCCATTTCTTTTGCTGCGGCAAGCGATTCTAAAAGCGATTCATAACGTTTGTAACAATCAACAAGCGGGCTAATTTGGGCATATTCTTGGCTTAACGCACGGAATTTATTTTGATTACCTTGCGTTTCGGGTTCAGAAAGCAAAGCTGAAATTTCGTCGTGACGCTCGCACAGATTTTGTAATTTTTGTTCGATAGATGGTTTCATTTATTGCTGCAATTTAAAGTTAAAAATTGAAAATTTGGTCACATATTCTATAGTGAAATCAGCCGCTGATTTATACTTTGCGGTATTTTAAATTTACTGAGTACAACTTCATGGCACATCAGGCACGCAAACGGTTTGGGCAAAATTTTCTGCAAGACCAAAACATTATTAACAATATCATCGGTAGCGCAATGATTCGCAGCGGTGAAAACTGGGTTGAAATTGGCGCAGGGCAGGGCGCATTAACGCAGCCGTTGCTACAAAAAGTTTCGCATTTAGATGTGGTTGAACTTGACCGCGATTTGGTGACATTGTTGCAACATAAGTTTGTAGATTACAAAAACTTAACAATTCATAGCAGCGATGCGCTACGGTTTGATTTCTCCAGCCTCGCGCCAAACGGTGAAAAACTGCACGTTATTGGCAATTTACCTTACAACATTTCAACGCCATTGATGTTCCATTTACTTGAAACAACCGATTGCATTGCAGATATGCTTTTTATGTTGCAAAAAGAAGTCGTAAATCGTATTTGTGCCGAGCCGAATGGTAAATCTTACGGGCGTTTAGGCGTGATGATGCAGTATTACTGTTCGACTGAATGGCTTTTTGACGTACCGCCTGAAAGTTTTAACCCTGTGCCGCAAGTGATGTCGGCAATTGTGCGTTTAGTGCCGCACGAAAAACCACCTGTTGAAGTGGATGACGTGAAAATGTTGGCGCGGGTTGTGAGCGAAGCCTTTTCACAACGCCGTAAAACGTTGCGTAATTCGCTGGGAAAATCGCTGACAGAAGCCGAAATTTTAGAATTGGAAATTGATGCAAATCTTCGCGCCGAAAACATCAGTTTGGCGGAATTTGCAAAATTGGCGAATGCACTCAGCCGCAAACCTGTTGAAATTGACTAAAACGCTGCGACAAATTGTCACGCGACAATTTGTCACATTTTCAAGAGTGAAATTTACAACTAGAATGCGCTCACTCTTAAAAAGCTCATCTGGCGTTGAGAGTCTTATATCCTTCTCTTATGCCGCATCAATTAGCTTATTGATGCGGTTTTTTTTGCTTTCATTTTTCTGCGGTGTCTTCGTTCCAAATTGGATTATTTAAATCATCTGGATGTAATTTTGAGGCATCGTCTGGGTAAATGTGCCAAAACGATTTATCGATACAAGCGTTGTTGTAGCTTTCTTTGGTGGCATGAGTGAACGGACACCAAAAATTTTCGACCAATTTTACTAAGTAAGAATGCCATTC
>JAQTXN010000092.1 GCA_028688755.1 Methylococcales bacterium
TAAATTACATTGCTATGATTGGTTTTTATCAAATGCCACTCGATTATTTAGAGTCGTATCAACAAAATGTGCAAAATGTCACCAAAGAACAAATCGCTGATGCGTTCAAACGACGTGTCTATTTAAACCTTTTGCAAACTGTTACCGTCGGGAAAAAATAAATGGCAGATAAAGCAACACAAAAGAAAAAAGCCGAGTCGCAAAATTCCACGATTGCGAAAAATCGTCAAGCTACGCACGAGTATTACATCGAAGAACGTTTTGAGGCGGGTTTGGTTTTGGAAGGTTGGGAAGTGAAAAGTTTGCGTGATGGGCGAGTGCAACTCAAAGAAAGTTACGTCGATATTAAGAAAGGCGAAGCGTGGCTTTTGGGCGCACATATTTCGGCGTTACTTTCGGCTTCGACGCACATTAAACCTGAAGCCGTGCGCCGTAAAAAATTGCTTTTGAATCGTCACGAATTAAACAAATTGATTGGTGCGGTTGAACGCAAAGGCTATACCATTGTGCCGCTTGGCATGTATTGGAAAAACGGGCGGGCAAAAATCGAAATCGGTTTGGCAAAAGGGAAACAATTGCATGATAAACGCGCCGCATCAAAAGATGCCGATTGGAAACGTGAAGCTGCACGGATTATGAAGAAGGGTTAATCGAAAATGAATGAGGAAAAATAATGATTATTAACGGAGTCCAAATAGACGCGACGTTTGCCGAAGCCTTTCCGATGAAAGGCACACGAGCAATTATCACCGCGCAAAATGAAAAATGGGCAATGATTGCCGCGCAAGCCATGACAGGTTTTGCAACCTCGGTGATTGCATGTGGTTGTGAAGCAGGTATTGAGCGTGTTTTATCTCCTAACGAAACGCCCGATGGTCGTCCTGGTGTTTCAATTATGATTTTTGCCATGGGCGGCAAAGGTTTAGCAAAACAACTCGAAACACGCGCTGGGCAATGCGTTTTAACCTCGCCAACCTCGGCACTTTTTGCAGGTATCGATGGTGGTATTCGCATTCCACTTGGTAAAAACTTACGTTATTTTGGTGACGGTTTTCAAACATCAAAAGTCATTTCGGGCAAACGTTATTGGCGCATTCCAGTGATGGATGGCGAATTTTTAGCCGAAGCGACAACAGGTCAAGTTGATGCTGTCGGCGGTGGAAATTTCTTAGTTTTAGCGCAATCACAACCGCAAGCACTCGCCGCCTGTGAAGCGGCAATCGAAGAAATGAAGAAAATTCCTAACGTGATTATGCCTTTCCCTGGTGGTGTGGTGCGTTCAGGTTCAAAAGTCGGTTCAAAATACAAAACGCTTAACGCTTCAACGAATGACGCATTTTGTCCAACCTTGAAAGGTTCAACCAAGAAAACCGATTTATCGCCTGACGTTGAATCGGTGATGGAAATTGTTATCGATGGTTTGAGCAAAGAAGACATTGATAAAGCGATGCGTGTTGGGATTCAAGCTGTTTGCAATTTAGGCGTTGAAAATGGCATTACACGAATTAGTGCAGGAAATTACGGTGGCAAATTAGGCCCGTTTCATTTTCATTTACAGGAGATTATGGCGTGAGCGCATTAACTTTCACTTTAAAAATTCGTCCTGAACAACGTGTTGATATGTCGCCACTTGTTTGTCAGAAATTAGAAAATTTAGAACCTGTCGAAATTGCAGCCATTAAATTGCATTGTGGTAAAAAGAAAGTGCGCGTTGATGAGTTGTTTGCTGTTAGCGGTTTTGATACGAAGCATATTTTGATTAAAAACAGTGTTGCAAAACTCGATTACATTGGCAAAGAGTTAGACGGCGGCGTGATTCGCGTTGAAGGCGATGTTGGCGCATATTGTGGTATGGGAATGAAATCAGGTGTGATTAAAGTTTTCGGCAACGCTGGTCTTTACGCAGGCTGCGAAATGAAAAAAGGTCAGCTTGAAATTGACGGCAATGCAGGCGATTTTTTAGGCGGCGCACTGGCTGGCAATAAAATGGGCATGAAAGGCGGTTTAATTCTTGTCAAAGGTAATGCAGGCGACAGAGTCGGCGATCATTTACGTCGTGGGACAATTTTGATTGAAGGCAGCGCAGGCGATTATTGTGGCTCACGCATGATTGCAGGCACGATTGCGGTGATGGGAAATACGGGAAAGTTTTTAGGGCATTCGATGCGGCGCGGAACGTTATTACTTTGGAATGCCCCCAAATTACCAGCAAGTTTCAACGATTGTGGTTCACATACATTGGCATTTTTACCCATGTTGTTTAAGTCCTTTCAATCACTCAATTCAACATTTGCGCTAACTGAAAACGCTTTTAATCGCGTGCAACGTTACGCTGGCGATATGTCTGAAATTGGACGCGGTGAAGTTTTGGTGAGAATTGAGAACTAAATCACATAAGAGCATTTAAATGTGAAGCTCAGCGTTTTATAATCAAAAACGAATTTATAAACCGCTGAATTCATAAACACTCTTTTTAATCCTTATATTCAAAGGAAAAAATTATGAAAACAACTCTTAAAAAAGCGCAACAAGGTTTTACGTTAATCGAATTGATGATTGTGGTGGCAATCATTGGTATTTTGGCTTCGGTGGCGATGCCTGCTTATCAGACCTATATTCAAAAAGCGAAATTTTCAGAAGTTATTTTGGCAACTACTATCTACAAGGTAAACGTTGAGTCGTGCGCTCAAATGAATGCGGCTGTTACTGACACATCAATTCCAGCTATATGTGCGCCAGCAACTACGACTCCAGCCTTTACTGCAACCGCCAATACAGCCACATTGGTAGTGACTGCAAGTACTGGTGTCATTACGGCAACAGCAACCGCTGCTGCTGGTGGTTATACCTATGTATTGACCCCCACAATGTCAAATGGAAGAGTGAATTGGGTGACAAGTGGTACATGTTTGGCTGCTGGTGTTTGTTCAAGTAGCTAATTTATCTTTTTGATTTCAAACAAAACCGCCCTTTCAGTGCAAACTGGGGGCGGTTTTTTTGTTGTGGTAGAATTTGGGTTTTTAAAATACGCAATCTGCGAGGCATTATGATTCAGGACGATATTATTCACGAGTTGCAATTTATTCCAGAGGCAAAACTGTTTGAGCTTTACGACTTCATTCATTATTTTAGATTGGGCTTAAATGCAGAAACGTCAAAACGTCCAGTAAAAAAAGAAAATATCAACATTGATAAAACAATGTGTTTGGATACGTTGCGAAAAGTTCAGCAAAACGATTTGACGGGATTTAGCGAAATTCAAGACATAAACGCCCATATTCAAAATTTGAAAAATGCAATTAGTTAGAAACGAAAGTTATCAACGCAAAGAACGTAAATTCTTCAAAAAGCACGTCGATTTGTTGGATAAATATGAACAAGTGCTAACCAAACTCAAAGAAAATCCCTTTGATTCATCACTAAAAACACATAAATTGCACGGCGATTTAAGTGAGTTTCACGCTTGCAGTTTGACGCATAATTACCGAATTGTTTGTCTGTTTTTAATTCAAAACGGCATGATTTTCTTGGTTGATATTGGGGGTCATGATGACGTTTATTGAAAACTGGGGGCGGTTTTTTGTTGTGCTAGAAAAAGCAAAACCAAACAAGAAGCCTTCTGTGCTAAACTACACCGCGAAAGAGTTGGCTGGGCAGTCGCTGCTTTATTGTAATGATAGAGGGGAGGAAAGTCTGGACTCCACTGGGCAGAGTGCCAGTTAATGACTGGGGGGCGTGAGCCTACGGAAAGTGCAGCAGAAAATATACCGCTAAATTCGTTTATCGAATCAGTAAGGTTGAAATGGTGCGGTAAGAGCGCACCGCGCAACTGGTAACAGGTGTGGCAGTGAAAACCCCACTCGGAGCAAGATCAAATAGGAAAGCATTTGTCCGCCCTGGCAGCTTTCGGGTAGATTGCTAAAGCGGCAAAGTGATTTGTCGCGTAGATGAATGACTGTCCTCGACAAAATCCAGCTTATAGGCTAACTCTTTCACCTAACCTAAAAAACTTAAAGTGATTTATCAGTAAAAATCACTAACATTTTGATACAAAATAGTATTTGTTAAAATGTTAAGAAGTTACTGAAACGTAGGTAGTTTTCACGCTTGACTAAGCCTTATTTGAAATCTATATTGCATCAAATCAAACCAGCCCTTGTGGGCTTTTTTATTGCTTTTAAAACGGAAGAATTTACCTAATGAGCCATTTATCGGTAATGCTCGAAGAAGCATTGCACCATTTAGCAATCAAACCAAATGGTGTGTATATAGATGGAACATTCGGGCGTGGTGGACATAGCCAACGTATTTTGGAAACACTCGGTGAAAACGGACAATTGATTGCCTTTGACCGTGACGAAACCGCTATCAATTGTGAACGCGCTCAAAAATTATCTCAAGATTCACGTTTTAAATTAGTTCATGCCCCTTTTTCAGAAATGGAAAACATTGCTTTGCAATTAAATTTAAACGAAAAAGTAGACGGCATTCTGCTCGATTTAGGTGTTTCTTCACCGCAATTAGATGATGAAACACGCGGTTTTAGTTTTATGAATGACGGCGCACTCGATATGCGTATGGATACGTCACAAGGCTTATCTGCTGCACAATGGCTATCGCAAATTGATGAAAAAACATTGATACAAGTCTTGTTCGATTACGGTGAAGAACGTTTTGCACGCAGAATAGCCAATGCAATTGTCACAACCCGATTAACGCACCCGATTGAAACGACACGCCAATTAGCAAAGTTAATTGAAGACACAATCCCTTTTCGTGAAAAACATAAACATCCCGCCACGCGCAGTTTTCAAGCGATTCGTATTGCGGTCAATAACGAACTTGGCGAATTAGAATCGGCATTAAAACAAAGCATAAACTTATTGAATTCAAATGGACGATTAGTTGTGATTTCATTTCATTCGCTTGAAGACCGTATTGTGAAACGTTTTATGCGCGATGAATCAGGCGTAAAACGCAACGTTGGCAAATTGCCCATTAAAGAAGCAGACATCGAAAAAGGCGTTTTAAATGTGTTAAGCAAAGCCATAAAACCTACCGCTGATGAAATTAAACAAAATCCACGCTCGCGCAGTGCAGTGTTGCGTGTTGCAGAGCGAGTTTGATTTTTATGTTGCGATTTTTGGGGATGAGTATTTTGATTTCAGCGTTGCTTATATCGGCGTTGATGGTGATTTATAAAAAATACAATTCCCGCTTAATTTTTATCGAAATTCAAAAACACGAAAAATTACTTGATCAATATGAAGTTGCTTGGGGGCAATTACAACTTGAACTCACCACGCTTGCTGAACAAAATCGCGTTGAGCAAGTCGCGCGTGAACAGCTGAAATTGGTATTGCCACCACGCGAAAAAATCATCTACATCAAACCTTAAAATGAAATATCGCCGCTATAAAAATGAAGCTACTTTACTCTCACACGACTATTCAAAACGTCGTCGTGTAGTGTTGGGCGTAATTTTATTGGGCATGACAACATTAGTTTATAAAGCGGTAGATTTACAGGTTTTCAACAAAGATTTTTTGCAAAAAGAAGGCGATATGCGTCATGTAAGCGAAGTGCCTGTGTCGGCATATCGTGGCATGATTCGAGATAGGAATGGTGCGCCGCTTGCGATTAGTACGCCTGTGGAATCGATTTGGATTAACCCGCAAGAATTTAAAGTTACCGCAACGCGCGGGCAAATTAAGCAACTCAATCGATTATTAAGTTTAGAAGACGGCAAAATCGAAGAGTATTTAACCGATCCGCACAAACAATTTGCCTATTTAGCGCGGCAAATCAGTCCGAATTTAGCCGAACAAGTCAAAAATCTAAAACTCACTGGGGTTTATTCAGAGCGCGAATTTAAACGCTTTTATCCAACAGGCGGCGTAGCAGCGCATTTAATTGGCTTCACTGATTTAGATGACAAAGGTCAAGAAGGATTAGAAGCCGCTTATGATCACTTGTTACGCGGTGTTTCAGGCAGTAAGCGCGTGATTCGTGATGGCAAACGGCAAATTATCGATGATGTTGAAAACATCAAAGAACCTATTGCAGGCAAAACATTAGAATTAAGCATCGACCAACGCATTCAATATTTAGCGTATCGAGAATTAGCGCACGCTGTTTCAGTGAATCACGCGAAGTCAGCGTCACTCGTTGTTTTAGATGCAAAAAATGGTGAAATTTTAGCTGCCGTAAATCAGCCTGCTTTTAATCCTAATTCGCGTAAAAATTTAAAAGAAAATTTATACCGCAATCGTGCCTTGACCGATGTTTTTGAACCTGGTTCTACCGTGAAACCGTTTGTTGTCGCGGCAGCATTAGATGGTAAATATGTGCGCCCCGATGAAATGTTTGAAACTAACGGTAGTTTTGAAATTGGCACGCACGTTGTCAAAGACGTTCACAATTACGGCACACTTGATTTAACGGGCGTTATCAAAAAATCCAGTAACATCGCGGTTAGTCAAATGGCGTTGCGTATGCCGCCGAAGTATTTTTGGGAAGTTTATCGCCAACTCGGTTTTGGCGAATCGACTGCATCAGGTTTTCCAACCGAAGCAAGCGGAAATTTACTCGATTATGAACAATGGAAACCGTTTGACCGCGCCACACTTTCATTTGGTTATGGTTTGAACGTGACCGCTTTGCAACTCGCACGCTCTTACACCGCACTCGCTGATAATGGCATTTTGCATTCGGTAAGTTTGTTCAAACGTGACGAAGACCCCGAATCGAAACGTATTTTTACAACACGCACTGCAAAAAGTGTTCGCGCGATGATGGAAACCGTTATTCAAAAAGATGGCACGGCTTATGAGGCGCGAGTTGATGGTTACAGCGTTGCGGGTAAAACAGGAACGGTCAAAAAAGCAGGTGCTGGTGGTTACGTCGAAAACAGTTATTTCTCCGTTTTTGCAGGCATGGCTCCTGCGAGCAATCCACGTTTGATTATTACGGTAATGATTGACGAACCTTCTGCTGGGCAGTATTACGGCGGGATTGTGTCGGCTCCTGTTTTTTCAAAAGTGATGAGTGGCGCATTGCGAATTCTCGAAGTCGCCCCCGACCAATCGGATAACATGCCAGTTTTATTGATGGGTAAAAACTAATGAAGATTTCAGAACTTCTTAATTTTGACAGCGAATTACAAATTTCAAATTTAACGCTAAACAGCAATGACGTTACCGAAAACAGCGTTTTTATTGCCTTAAAAGGTGCCAATCATCACGGTTTGAATTATGCGAAATCGGCAATTGAAAAAGGGGCAATTGCGATTTTATTTGATAGCCAAGACGCAGAATTAGCAGACGAAATGCTTGCAGATTCAAACGTTTTAAAAATTTCTGTTGCTGAGTTAGCAAAAAATCTAGGTGAAATCGCGGCTCGTTTTTACGGGCAGCCTTCGCAAAAAATGAACGTCATCGGCATTACAGGCACAAACGGCAAAACCTCGTGCAGTCAGTTTTTAGCACAAACATTGGAAAACTGCGGCGTAATCGGCACAATCGGTTGGGGCAAAGTAGGCAATTTACAAGAAACGTTAAACACCACGCCCGATGCGTTAACTGTTCAAAAAATGCTCGCCACCTTGAAAAATGACGGTTGTGAAAACGTGGCAATGGAAGTGTCTTCACACGGTTTAGCGCAAGGTCGTGTCAATGGCGTGCAATTCAAAGGTGCGATTTTTACCAATTTTAGTCGTGACCATTTGGATTATCACGGCACAATGGAAGCCTATTTAGAAACAAAATTAAAACTGTTCAATTCGCCCAATTTAGAATTTGCCGTTATCAATTTAGATGACGAAATGAGCGGAAAAATTATTGCGGTAATTCCTGAACACCTTGAAGTTATTGGTGTTTCGACAAAAAATGAAATCGCGCCACGCGGTCAAACATTACACGCAGAAAATATCGAATTAAATTTAAGTGGCATTCACTGTGACGCAATTTGGCAAAATCAAAAACAGCCGTTGCACATCCCTTTAATTGGCAAATTCAATTTAGAAAATGGGTTGTGTGTTTTAGCGACGATGTTAAAACTCGGCATTGATTTAAACGACGCAGCGCAACGATTGAAAAATGTAAAACCTGTTGCAGGACGCATGGAAAAATTTGGCGGCGAAAACAATCAACCACTCGTAATTGTTGATTACGCACACACATCCGATGCACTTGAAAAAGTGTTGAGCGGTTTGCGCTTGCACACAAAAGGAAAATTAAGTGTTGTTTTCGGCTGCGGCGGGAATCGAGACAAAGGCAAACGCGCTCAAATGGGACGTGTCGCTGAAGAACTGGCTGATTATGTGATTATCACCGACGACAACCCGCGATTTGAAGCAAGCGAAGATATTATCGAAGACATTTTGAGCGGCTTTTTCAATAACGAGGCAAAAGTCATTTACGACCGTGCAACCGCGATTAAACGCGCCATCGAACATGCTGATTCGCAAGATTGTGTGTTGATTGCAGGCAAAGGTCACGAAGATTATCAAGAAGTGAATGGTGAAAGGTTTCCTTTCAGTGACGCAGACTGTGTCAAAAAAATACTGGGGCAAGCATGATAAAAATGACCTTAAACGAAATTGCCGCCGTGTTAAATGGCACGCTCATTGGTGCGGATGCTGAAATTTCAGGCGTAAGTATCGATACGCGCACGTTGCAAATAGACAATCTTTATATTGCGATTGAAGGTAAAAATTTTGATGGTCATGATTTTGTCGATTCAGCAAAAGAGGCTGGTGCAATAGCCGTTTTGACACATAAGAAATTAGAAACGAATTTGCCACAAGTTTTAGTTGAAAATACCCATTCAGCACTCGGCAAATTAGCCAAAGCGTGGCGCGAAAAAATGCCTGCAAAAATCGTTGGCGTAACAGGTAGTAACGGAAAAACGACGACAAAAGAAATGCTAGCGGCAATTTTGAGCGTCAATGATTCGGTACTTTTCACGCAAGGCAATTTGAATAATGACATTGGTGTGCCTTTGACGTTGTTGAAACTTTCGCCTAAAAATCGTTTCGCAGTCATAGAAATGGGCGCGAATCACGTCGGTGAAATCGATTACACCAGCAAATTAACTAACGCTGACGTAGTCATTATTACCAATGTTGGCGCGGCACATTTAGAAGGTTTTGGTGATTTAAACGGTGTCGCAAAAACGAAAGGCGAAATTATTGAAACCTTGAACCCAAATGGCGTAGCGGTTTTAAATCGTGATGATGCGTTTTTTGATTATTGGCAAAAGTTAGCTGATTCACGAAAAATTCTTACGTTTGGTTTGCATGAAAACGCGGATGTTCGCGCTGAAAATATCGATGTCAAAATCGAAAATCATCAATTTATTACGCGCTTTGATTTGATTTGTGCGAATGAAAAAGTCAGTGTTAATTTGCCCCTTGCAGGAAATCACAATGTTTTAAACGCACTTGCGGCAACGGCGGCAACATTAGCGTTGCGCATTTCGCTTGAACAAATTAAACAAGGTTTAGAATCGATGTCGCCTGTGAAAGGTCGTTTACAACTTTTACACGGACACAAAGGCAACACGATTATCAACGACACCTACAACGCCAACACCGCGTCGCTGCAAGCAGCATTGAACGTTTTGCAAACATGCAATGGCGAGCATTGGGTCGTTTTAGGCGCATTTGGTGAATTGGGCGAAAACAGCGAAAATTTACATTTTGAAATGGGTGAAACCTTGAAAAATTGCGGCGTAAAACGCTTATTTGCTGTCGGCGAATTAACTAAAAAAACCGTTGCTGCGTTTGGAGAAAATGCCGCGCATTTTGCATCACAAACCGAATTATTAGAAACTCTTACGCCTTTATTAACAGGCAATGAAACCATTTTAATCAAAGGCTCGCGCTCACAACGCATGGAAAATGTGACAGCCGCTTTAACCGAATTCACAGGAATACACTGATGTTATTTTATTTCGCCGATTACTTGACCAGCTTCGACAGGGGTTTTCAC
>JAQTXN010000093.1 GCA_028688755.1 Methylococcales bacterium
GTTGAATGGTTAATGCGCCACCGCTTTGTAATTTACTTGATGTATATGTTAAATTTAGCACGTTAGCATTCATCGTGATGTTACATGAAGACGCTGTTACAGAAGTACCTGCTTTATAACCCACAGTTGCATTCGGATAAAATCTTATATCATTCAACAATCCATTACCGTTCAGCGTAATTTCACCGCTGTTTGCCAAAACACTTCCATAAAACTCGATTCCTACAGCATTGCTATTTCCCGTTGCCGTTCCATTCAACGTTATCCCTCCACCGTTAGTTGCTTGAACGATGCCCCCTTGATTAAGTCCAAATGAGTTAAACGTGTTTGAAACAGTATGAGAACCTGTTAAGGAAATTGCTTGAGGTGTCGTATTCGATGACGTGATGGTCGCATTTGGATCAATAATCAGACCTTGCGAATTTGAGTTACCTGTTCCAACACTTAGTCCATTAAGAGTAATTGTCCCAATACCGCTATTTATTGAAGATGCCCCGTGTAACCAAATGCCGATGTATTCTGTAACAGCATTGCCAGCATAACTTTTACCTCTAAAAGTAATATCACCACCAGCCGAATCTAGCGTAGCATTTGACTCAATACCGTGAACTTTGGTGGCATTGCCTTGTGCATAACCTGTTGCATTTGCTCCACCACCTAACGTAATCGCGCCGCCATTTGTTGTGATGGAATTTGAACCAACTAAACTAATCGCCCCGCCATTTGTTGCATCGGAATCTGAATTTAAAACAACCGCATCATTGCTAGTTAGAATCGGAACACCGCTACTCAACACAATATCGCCTTTTGCTTTCAGCGTGACAGAGCCTGATGTGTCGTTAATTGTCGCTGTTACGCCATACTGATTTTCATTGACGGTTCGCGTGTCAATATAGCCGCTTGCTGGAATGGTTAAATTTTGCCCCGCATCTAATAAAACATTGCCACCGCCGCTAAGTGTAGTGGGTTGGTACCAATAAATTGCCCCATGAGAAAGCGCGTGAATACCATTCACGTTTAAATCTGTTCCTGACGTAATCGAGACATCGCCTGCTCGACCAATCGTGCCGCCCGTGTCATTTTGGAACGTACTGGTATCGATATTTCTAACTAAAACTGAACCTGTTGTTGCGGTTAATGAAACATTGCCACCATGACCGCCTGTGCTACCGTATTGATATTTGATTGCACTAGCCGAAATATCGCTGTTTGCTCCCGTGATGTTGCGATTTGCAAGCAAGGTGATATTTCCCGCATTACCTGTGGTAGTTCCATTTCCATCAGCATAAACTGTTGATAACAACGTATTACCCGTGACATTAAGCAAAATATCATTGCCAGCGGTGAGCGAAAGGTTGCCACCGTTGCCAACAGAAGCTCCAGCTTTAGCAACTCCCGTATTTAAATAGGCGTTCACGCTAATATCGTGCGAACTTGAAATCGAAAGACTTTTATCTGTTGAAATTGCGCTATTAGTTGAAATCACACCATTCAACACCACATCGCCTGAACCTATGTCAGTCGCGTTATAAATTCCCGCGTTGTCGATGTTGACATTGCCGCCCGTGACCGTTGTGAGCGTAATCGCCCCTGCATGATTTGGTGTATCGTTTTCCCTTTTACGCAGCATAATCGCCACGCCACCCACACCTAAACCTGCATCAAGATTTGAACCTGCTTGCATTTGAATAACCGCTTTACCTGAATCACGGTGCGAATTGAGAATGCCGTTTGCAGAAGTTTCGTTGGCAACAATTTCAATGTTGCCGCCATTACTAGAAATACTTGATGAATTTAATAAAACAGATTTGCCCGCTTTTAACGAAACATTGCTGCCATTTGTCGCAATGGAATTATTGAGAATAATGTCATTGTTAGCTTTTAAAATGCCAACGGTTGGCGTAAGGACAGAAGAAGTAAAACTAAATGGAATATCTGCGTCCGTTAAACTTCCTTTTGCAGATTTCAACGTATTGGTATCAAGGTCAACGTGTCCGTAAATTGTATTCGGTTCGAGTGTTAGTCCTGTAAGGTGCGAATCCTCTGCAAGTGTGGCGGCTTTATTTGTGTCTCCTGAAAGCCAAAGTAATAAATTGCCTGCTCCAACAGTTACATGAGAATTGACTGAAAAATTACCTGATGAATCAGAGGAAAAACTACCAATCGAAACACCGTCTACGGCATATTTAAAGGTTTTATTTGCTAATCCCGTCGCGCTACCTGAAAAGGTTTGCAAATCCAAACCTTGCCATTGCAAATGTGGATAACTTGAACCGTTTGACATTGACCAAGTATTGGCGAAATCCCAACTTGAAAAATTGGTTAGGCTTTTCATTTGCGCGGTGGTTAAGCCCGTTGCACCAGTTGTAGAACCATTACCTACACCTACAGATTTTCCTGACGTTGTCACATCCCAAAAACTATTGGCTGTCGTACCAGTACCAAAATTCATAGCAACTAATCCGCCGATATTGCCACTTGCTCCTGTTACAACACCTGTTGAATAACTATCAGAGATTGTAGCTGCATTAACGCCTACCAATCCACCAACATTAGAATTTGAATAAGTAGCTGTCGCATTGCCTATCGCATAGTTATGACGAATGATACTGCTCGGATCATTTTGTCCAACTAAACCGCCTACCGTATGTAATCCATTTACATTACCAGTAGCATACGAATACTCCACAACTCCCCCGCCCCCGTTAATGCCAACTAATCCACCAGTCACAGTATTCGCAGGATTACTGACTAAACCTGTGGCATAGCTATGCGTGATTAACGCTTTGTTGCTTTGACCGACTAATCCACCGACATTTGAGCTGTTTCCATACACAGAAGCACCTGAAAAACTATTAGATACTGTGCTTGTACTGCCACTTCCTAATAAGCCGACTAAGCCTCCAACAAAAGCCTGCCCCGTAATACTTCCACTGGCAACACCGACATTTTGAATAATTGCCGTATTTCCAAAAACATTTCCAAACAATCCAATATCGTCTGTTGTCGGACGGTTAATTGTTAAATTGCTAATCGCATGATTCAATCCGTCAAATGTTCCAGTAAAAGCCCCCGTTGTCCCACCAACAGGCACAAACCCTTTCGTCGTATCCCACATTCCCGAAGCATTAGAAAGCTCGGCACTTAAATCAAGATTGTTTGCTAGCGTGTAATTGGCTGAAAGATTCGATGCCATCAACTGTAATTGATGTGCGTTTGTGACATTGGTTGACCATTCACTGCGTAAAAATGGGCGTGTGTTGGTGTCTGACATCCACCATGTGTTTGTAAAATCAAAACCAGTGAAATTGGCTTGCGCCATCATTTGCGCGGTGGTTAAGCCTGTTGCAGTGCCTGCGCTGGTTAATTGCCCTGATGTTGTTGTGTCCCAGAAGCTGTTAATTACTACATTGTTATTATCGCCAATCAACCCGCCAACATAGGATGAGCCAACAACGAGTCCCGTGCTGTAACTACTACTCACAATTCCCTGATGATTGCTTCCTAGCAAACCGCCGACCCACTGTGTTCCAGACACACTGCCAGTGCTATAGCTATTACTGATACCGTGAGTGAAATTCCCCCATTGATAACCGAGCAAACCACCAACACTGTTGCGTCCCGACACATTTGCCGTACTATAACTGTTGCTAACGTCACCTACTGAGCTAGTCCCTACCAATCCACCGCTAGCATCACTATTTATTGCACTTCCACTTACACTACCTGTGGTGTAACTGTTTGTTACTTTTCCCCCAACGTTCCATCCTAGTAAGCCACCGACGTAACCAGTTCCTGAAACATTCACATTTAATAAACCTACGTTTTGAATAACCCCAGAAGATGCACCAAACAACCCAACGTGATAAGTTGTTGGACGATTGATTGTTAAACCACTAATGGTATGACCCAAACCGTCGAATTTGCCTGCAAATACATTAGTAGTTGAGTTGCCTACGTCAGAAGTACCAATTAGTGCAAAACCAGCCCAACTATTCCAACCAGAAGTTACCGCCGCATCAATGTTTGCACCTAATGCAAAATTGCCAGTCAAAGCGTTTTTCATACCTTGCAAGGTTGTTGAAGTGGTATCGCCTGCCACGCCTAAACTGTTAATCACTGTGTAACTTGTTGCAGCAACACCAACATCATTACCTAATTTCGTACTAAAGTTTTGCCCTGCTGGTAAATTCACAGGCGCATGAACGTTGTAGGTTGCTGTATTTCCCGCTGCAACTGCATTTTGTCCGTATTCAAGTGCAAGTTTTGACGATGCACCAAAACCCGAAATACTTGAATTGATGTCGATATTTCGATGGGCTGAAAGGGTAAGTGTCGAATTGGTTCCCCACAAAATAGGCGAATTGACAAAAATATCGCCTGACTCAACACCAGCACTAACAGTTTGAGCAGTGAAATTTGTTCCGTTATTTAATGCGGCAAGAATACTTCCTGAAGCGGTATTCGTAATGACTGCTGGTGCGACAAATCGCATGCCATAGTTCCCCGCCCAGCCATTACCAGAGGTAAGCTGTGAAAAAGTCACACTCACCGATGTTGCGCCAGAAGGAATGGCAAGATTGCTTAAATTTATGTTTTGAGAAGTCGTCGCAGAGGTCGTTATCACGCTACTTTCAACAGGGCTACCAATTATATTTTGAGAAGCATCAAGGAAAGAAAGTGAGACTTTACCTGTACTGGCAAAACTAAAAGGACTTGAATCTACGACAGTGTTAAAGGTGAGAGCTGTCCCACCAGAAAGTGAAAACGATTTTGAGACCGTTTGCCCACCTATGTATGAAAACTGCAAAGATTGATTAGTGGTATCAATACACGCCGCACTGCCTGCACCACCAGAACAAGTTTGAAAACCACTACTTGAAGACCAGCCTGTTGTGCCATCTGAAAAGCCATTTAAAACCGCCGAAGACTGCCCAACGTGAGTGCTATCAATCGTTAAATTCGTTGGGTCAAGTAACCATTCTCCAGCTTTACCTTTTGGCGCAGACGCATTGATTTTTGCATTTTCAGCTTGAACTTGATGCCCTGAAGTTTCTATTTTTCCGCCGTCACCGTCACGTTTTCCACCTTTCGCGTTAATCTCGCCTTTTACCGTCGTGATACTTTTCGGATTATGCACATCACTCCACACAACAACTTTCCCGCCGTCACCATTAGTGATGGCATTGGCGTTAATTTTTACGTTGCTTTCAACGGTTGCCGTTGTAGCTTGTGGCAAATTCCCTTTTCCTTGCCAATCACCACCAATTAAAATTTCCCCGCCACCTGTTTGACCGCTGGCGTTCAATTTGGAATTATCCAAAACTGCGACATTTTCGCCCGTGATTTCAATTTTTCCTGCAACGCCTTTTTCGTTATTCGCTGACGTTTTACTGTCTTTTTCAAGCGTCACGTCGCCTTTTGCAACCAAGCGAATGTTGCCTTGTTTATCGACTTCAACGCTGTCTGCGCTAATATCGCCACTGTGTTTGAGCGTGCCTGCGAAAACGTTAATTGCCCCGCCTTCGGTTAAAAGTTGCCCGACATTTAACACATGATTTTTCGGTGCTTGAACTTGGAAGCGAATTTCAGGGTCGTCAAGACTGGTCAAAACCAATTCTTGCCCAGCAGCTAAAACAATTTTTCCGCCTTCGCTGTGAATAATGCCGTTGTTTTCGATATTTGGCGCAATTAAAACGATGTTACCGTCTTTACCTGCGTGAATAATACCTTCGTTGGAAATGTCGCCTGCTTTGGAACCCGCGACAAAATGAAAATTCCCTTTTTGAAAATCGCTATTGCTCAAATTTAGCGTTGAAGCAAGCAATCCTTGTGTATCAATTTGCGAACCAGCACCAAACACAATGCCATTTGGATTGATTAAAAACACTTGCCCGTTTGAAAACAGCGAACCCAAAATTTCACTTGGATTGCCACCGATGATTCGATTCAAAACGGCACTTTGCCCGTTTTGTTGCACGAAACGAGTGATTTCGTTTTGCGCGATATTAAAATCTTGCCAATTGATAATCGCGCTCGGACTGTTCGTAATGGTGGTAATGCCCGCAACCGATTGGTCAATACTGACTTGTCCGCTAATGACTTGTGCGCCGTTTGGATTTGCATGAGCAAAAATCGGCGACAAGGCGGCAACAATTACGGCCGACATGGTGCGTTTGCGCCATTGCAAAAAGTGATGCAAACGTGAAAGAAAATCGAGGCGGTATTGGGTGAATTTCATAATGGCAAACTCTTACAAATTAGGGAATCTAAAGCACCATCCCTGCGCTTTCGCCGCCTTTTTTGGAAGTCTGAGGTAAAGCGAAGCGAGGGGATTACTTTAACGAATCAACTACATGGGTCTGATTGTATCGTTTATATTCAAAATTTTCTGAGATAAATGTCACATTTTAGACGACACGGTTTTTAACGTTTTTTCTCTGTCATCCGCATTTGCGAAATTGGCATACTGATGTGATACCCCTGCACATAATTGATTCCCATATCTTGCAGTGCGAGCAAAATCTCTTCATTTTCAACAAATTCGGCAATCGTGAGCATTCCAATGTCTTGACACAATCGCGACAAATTATGCACCAGCGCGTAATCAAGTTTTGATGCCACGATGTTACGAACGAATGCGCCATCGATTTTGACGTATTCAAAATGCAATTCACGCAAATAATGAAACGAGTTGTAACCGCTCCCAAAATCATCAAGCGCAAAAGAAAACCCTTTTGAACGTAAATTATTCAAAAATTTACGCATATTCGTCATATCGCCAATCGCGTCACGTTCAAGCAATTCAAATACGATGAGTTCAGGCGGAACTTCCATTTGTTGACACAATTCTTCAGCAAATCCCAAAATGCCACGCCCTTGTATTTCTTGCACTGACAAATTGATGAAGATTTTTGCTTTCGCTTCGGGCGCACCCGCTTTAATCAAATCCCTTTTAGCCGCAAAAGAATTGAGAATAATCGCCTTATCTAAATCGCGTGACAGTCCATATTTTTCAATCGTTTCAATAAACATCGCCGCAGATTTTGTTTCGCCATCGGGCGTTTTTAATCGAGCTAATGTTTCAAACGCCATCACCTCCCCTGTTTTACAATCTACAATCGACTGGTAATACGGCACAATGCGACTTTCTTTCAACGCATCGCGTAAATCCTCAACTTGCGAGCGAGTTTCACGAATGTTGACGCGCTCTTCAATTGCCCTGACTAAACACACGCCATTTTTACCTAGCGATTTTGCGCGATACATTGCTTCGTCAACGCCTGCCATTAACGCATCGGCAGAACTTGCATCGTGGGGAAAACAACTGAGTCCAATTGAAGCCGTTAAATGATAGCGATTACCTTGTGTGGAAAATAATTGGGTATCTCGCAAGGTGTTAGCTATCTCATCTGCCACACGTTGCCCAGCTTCTGCGCCTGTTTCAATTAAAATCACCGCAAATTCATCTCCGCCAATGCGGGCGCATAAATCATCTTTGCGTGTGTACTGACGTAAAATTTGAGCAATCGACCGTAATGCACTGTCGCCTGTTGGATGCCCGTAAGAATCGTTAATGTCTTTAAAATTATCCAAATCAATCATTAACACCGTAAATTCGTGTTCATGACGTTCACAACGCGCCACTTCATACTCTAAAATTTCATTGAATTGGCGACGATTAAATAAGCCTGTTAGCGGATCATGTGCGGAATAGTATTCAAGCTCTAGCAAGGTGCGCGAAAGAGCTTTACTTGAACCAACCACCATCACCATCACCGATAAAATCGCACGAATCACACTTTCTTCTTGCGCTGAAATTTTATGATTCGACGCATACGCTACGCCAAGCAAACCCGCTAAATTGGTCGATTGGTCAGCCACTGGCACGCTAATCATATTGATGTCGAGTTCAGTTTTAATAAACGAACTCTCTGGGCAAGAAATCACAAACTCTTCAATATCTAGCACGGTATCTTTTGGCAAACCAATACTTTCAATCATTTGTATGCTCAGTTTTTGCCGAGCGTCTTTGAGAATTTCTGGTTTGTATTCGCCCAATGTATATAAATAGAGCGATAAACCGTGTTCTTCCGCAAACGCGATATAGAAAAAATTGAACGGAAAAATACTGTGAAAATCGAGCAGAATTTCTTGGACAAATTCCTTCCATTGTGAAACGTGTTCATGCGACAAAATGATGCTTTCTAGCACTTTGCTTTGCCGTTCCAGCAAATCTTTTTCAATTAACACCGACGAAAGGGTGTGCAGCGCGTGATTGAATTCAACAATCACTTCTTGAATTCGGGTGCGATTGGATAGCTGCTGTTTTTTATACTGGTCAAAAAGCAAACCTAAACTGTGATTCATACGCACGCAACTGTGCATCGCTTTTTCAATTTCGGCTTTTGCTTCCTCAAAACTTTGTGCATTTAAACTTGCTTGCAATGTTTCGATAATTTCATCACTGACATTGTGCGTTAATTCAATGTTATTAACGGCATAGCGTTGCGTTCTGGTTTGATTTTCTAAAATTTCGCTGATTTGATTCACGAAATTAGAACGCAATTCTTCCAAATGATTCGGATAATTCATGGCGTTAGCCCTATTTTGGGAAATGTCCAAACGGCTGCATTAAATCTACGCCGCACTGTAATTCTTTAAACCATGCAAAAAATTCTTGTACCGCTTTGCCACGATAAATAGGGCCATGTTGTGGGGCAAGAATTTGAATATCGAGATCTTTAATCGTTTCAAGCCAACATAAAATCGCTTTGTTTGAACACATATAACGACGATGAAAACTTTCAATATGCGGAATATGCGCCGCAAAATCATCGACGAAAATATAATCTTCATCGTCTGCCATCATCGCCGCGCCAATGTCACCTGTGAATAAAATTTTTGAAATGGGGTCGTAGACGTTAATTTGCCCTTCGGAATGCAAAAAATGGGCGGGGACAATTTTTAAGCTAAAGTCGTTTTCATCATTCCAAACCATACCTTCATTTGGCACGCCGATAAATCGCGCCATATCTTTTAAACCGTAATGCGGCAAAAAACGTAGCCAAATACTCGACACAAAAACAGGACATTGACAAAGTTCAAGCCACGTCGAAAGTCCGCCAACAATGTCGGGGTCTTGATGTGAAAGAAAAATGCCTTTGATTTGTGGCGGTTCAATGTAGCGCAACATTTCAGCCAATACACGCGGCATCACGCCAAAACCACCTGGATCAAGCAACACGCCTTCGCCTCGGTGCATGATTAAGTATTGATTTGAAGGAATACCATCTTCTTCGCCTGGTTCGCTTTCGTTAAGCAAAATGAAACTGTGGTTTTCTGATTCAAACAAAATAACGTTACGCATAGGAGTCGCCTTTTTAGAGGTAATTTTAGACATGGTTCAATCGTTGTAATCAATGATGAGTGGCGCGTGATCGGAAAAACGTTCTTCTTTGTAAATACTTGTGGCTTTTACTTTGTTTTGGAGCGACTTACTAATAATTTGATAATCAATGCGCCAACCGACATTTTTTGCCCACGCTTGACCGCGATTTGACCACCATGTGTATTGCTCGGCTTCCTGATTGATAATACGAAACGCATCAATCCATTTTTCATTTGCAAAAACGCTATCAAGCCATGCGCGTTCTTCGGGTAAAAAGCCTGAATTTTTTTGGTTGCCGCGCCAATTTTTTAAATCGATTTCTTTATGCGCGATGTTCCAATCACCGCAAATAATCGTGTCACGTCCATTTTCGGCAATACTGTCCAAATAGATTTTGAAACGTTCTAACACGGAAAATTTGAAATTTTGTCGTTCTTCTCCAGAAGAACCTGAAGGTAAATACAGCGAAATAACGCTTAAATTACCAAATCTTGCTTCGATAAACCGCCCTTCGTTATCGATGTCGTCGATGCCTAAACCGACAATAATTTCATCA